>CACZSY010000271.1 GCA_902783965.1 uncultured Lachnospiraceae bacterium | reverse complement strand
CCTGTCTGTCAAAGATGATGCATCTGTTGGAAGTGGTGCCGGCATCCAATGCCATTATATATTTTTTCATCTTAATATCCTTTTATTCCATATTCCTAATATCTGCATTCAGATAAACGACGCGATCAGATAAGCAAGCAGCGCAGCCACATACGCGAGCACGCACTGCCATATTACCATCGTTGCGGCCCATTTTGCTCCCATCTCCCTTTTTACCGAAGCGACAGCCGCAACGCATGGAGTATAAAGCAGGCTGAAGACAAGTATTGAAATGGCGGACGCATTGGAAATGACCGTCTCGATCCCGCCTTTATATAGTATCTCAAGCGTCGATACTACACTCTCTTTCGCAAGGAAACCGCTGATGAGCGCGGTCACTATCTTCCAGTCTCCCATTCCCGCCGGTCCAAACAGCGGCGCCAGCAGACCTGCTATAGCCGAAAGGATACTGTCCTTTGAATCCTCAACCACGTTGAACCTTAAACTGAAATTCTGCAAAAACCAGATAACTATGGTCGATAACAGAATGATCGTAAATGCTCTCTGTATGAAATCCTTCGCCTTCTCCCAGAGGAGTCTTACCACATTCTTTGCGCCCGGCAGCCTGTAATTAGGAAGCTCCATGACAAACGGAACAGCTTCGCCTTTAAACAGCGTGTGTTTATATAAAAACGCCACGATCACCGCAGTCACTATTCCAAGAAAATACAATCCCGAGATTATCAGCCAGCTGTATTTTGGGAAAAACGCATGCGCAAAAAACGCGTATATAGGAAGCTTCGCCGAACAGCTCATGAACGGCGTAAGCAGTATCGTCATCCTCCTGTCCCTGTCGCTCGGAAGGGTTCTGGTCGACATTACGGCCGGTACCGTACAGCCGAAACCGATCAGCATCGGAACTATGCTCCGTCCCGAAAGACCGATCTTTCTTAACAGCCTGTCCATGAAAAACGCGACTCTTGCAAGATATCCGCTGTCTTCCAGTATCGATAAGAACAAAAACAGCACCACTATGACCGGCAGGAAGCTCAGCACGCTTCCGAGTCCGGCAAAAATTCCGTTGGTGATAAGATTGGTCAGTATAGGGTTGACATTGATATTGTCCATCAGATTGCCTACCAGCTGCGACAAAAGCTCAATGCCATTTTCCATAAGCTCCTGCAGGAACGCTCCAATGACTCCGAACGTAAGCCAGAATATCATCACCATGATAAGCGCGAACATCGGTATTGCCGTAAATCTTCCCGTAAGGATCCTGTCGATCCTGGCGCTTCGGATGTGTTCTCTGCTTTCCCTTGGCTTGATAACAGTCTGCTCGCTGACCTTCTTAATAAAAGAAAATCTCATATCAGCAATAGCCGCGTTTCTGTCAAGCCCGCACTCTTCTTCCATCTGACAGATGATGTGCTCAAGCATATGCTTCTCATTTTCCGAAAGTCCGAGCTTTTCTATAACAAGTCTATCGCCTTCCACAACCTTTCCCGCTGCGAAATGAAGCGGGATGCCGGCCGCTTTCGCCTTATCTTCTATAAGATGCCTTACCGCATGGAGACATCTGTGGACGGCTCCTCCTCTTTCGGACGCAAGACAGAAATCCTGTCTTACCGGTTTCTCCTGATAATGCGCCACATGGAGCGCGTGCTTTACAAGTTCGTCAACACCCTGATTCTTCGCCGCCGCGATAGGAACAACCGGAACCCCGAGCATCTGTTCCATCTTGTTGATATCGGCTGAACCGCCGTTAGCTGTCAGCTCGTCCATGATATTGAGCGCAACCACCATTGGAATATCCATCTCTAAAAGCTGCATCGTCAGGTAAAGATTTCTTTCAATGTTGGTCACATCTACTATATTGATTATCGCCTTCGGCTTTTCATCCAATACAAAATTTCTTGAAACGATCTCCTCGCTGGTATACGGTGACATTGAATAGATTCCAGGAAGGTCTGTTATGAGCGTATTCTTATGTCCCTTTATCACACCGTCTTTCCTGTCAACCGTAACGCCCGGAAAATTTCCAACATGCTGGTTCGAACCGGTAAGCTGGTTGAACAAAGTAGTCTTTCCGCTGTTCTGGTTTCCTACAAGAGCATACGTTAAGATCGTGTCATCAGGCAGCGGATCGCCGCTTCCCTTCGGATGAAATTTTCCCTCTTCACCCAGACCCGGATGGCTGACATTTTTCGTTCCGTTTTCCCTGTTACCGCTGTCTTCCTTATGTTTCTTAACGTCTGCATTGGTCTTATCTGAACATTCTGCAACTTCGATCTTTTCGGCATCCGCGATCCTGAGTGTCAGCTCATATCCCTGAATATTGAGCTGCATCGGATCGCCCATCGGAGCAAGCTTTACGAACTTTACTTCTGCTCCCGGGATAATGCCCATATCCAGAAAATGCTGCCTTAAACTGCCCTCACCGCCGACTTTGATCACACTGACAGTTTCCCCTGCCTTTAACTCGCTTAATTTCATTTGCTTATCGCCGCCTCTTTTATGACGCTGATTTTATTTTATCGACTCTGTCCCAGCGCCTCCATATCATCTTCCGGGGTCAAAAGTTATAGCCAACCCCGCCTGCATAACAGCAAAAGCCCGAATAAATCGGGCTTTTTTACTCTGCGTGTCTGTCAATGCGGAATAAGGGACTTGAACCCTCACGTCGTTGCCAACACATGAACCTGAATCATGCCCGTCTGCCAATTCCGGCAATTCCGCATAACGTAATCAACGTTCGGATGATATTTTAACACAAACAGATTTCTAAATCAAGGGGTTAAATTAATAACTTCTGTATGATATAATAAAGTATAAATTTATAAAAATAATGAAAGGCGGCAAATAACATGGGTTTTTTTGATAATGTAGG
>CACZSY010000270.1 GCA_902783965.1 uncultured Lachnospiraceae bacterium | reverse complement strand
GCCATAAGCGTACTGAGTGTTCTTGCCAGTCCGGCACACGCAGACTTTATAGTAAGATTACCAAAAAGTGGAGCTTTCATAAGGAGATATGCCAGCTGATGTTTTCCAACATCTGAGCTTTGATATATCTTAAATGCTACAACTACCACAACCACCGCTGCTACCAACACATACCATTTCGTGATCAAGAAATCACTCATCGCAGCAACAATCCTTGTAGGCAGTGGAAGTTCCGTTCCCATACCTGCAAACATAACTGTAAACTTAGGAACTACCACAGTCATCATGATGATGACTACGCCAATTGCTACAATAACAATTGCTACCGGATATATCATAGCCTTCTTAACCATTGCGTTAAGCCTTGCACTCTTCTCAAATTGAGTTGCAAGCCTGTCAAAGGCGACTTCCATATTACCAGAAGCTTCACCGGCTGCAACCATGCTTATCATGATGTCAGGAAATGTCTTTCCTTCTTCTGCCATGGCACCCGCAAGTGTCTCGCCCTTCTGAACAGCCAACTTAACATTGTAAAGACTCTTCTTAAGCGTCGGATGTTCTGCCTGATCATAAAGCATCTCTAATGCATTGATGATGGTAACGCCGGCATTCAATATACCCACAAACTGTCTGCAGAACACGCTGAGATCTCTTGGGCTAAGCTTCTTTGCTCCTCCAAGCGATATCTCTTTGTCAAGTGCACCAGCTTCATCAATGCTGGTTACCATGAGACCTTCATTCTTTAAAAGATTAGTGGCCTGATCAGGTGAATTAGCTTCAATGGTACCGGATTTTTTCTTACCATTACTGTCTAACGCTGTATACTTATAATTAGCCAAATCTTCGACCTCCTATTTCTTTATGAACTTCAGGTACTCTTAACTTGTATTAAATATACCACAACGCAATAATACATGCAAGCCCTAAATTCATAATTTGTTCAAAATTTGTTCATTTTTTCATTTTTTCTTTGTATATTTTTTAACAATTATCTTAGGTTGTTTTATAGCATAATTGTTAAGTTTAACAAGTTGTTCCTAGAACATCTTCTGCATGAGTGCCTGTGGATCCTGAGCGAAGTTGATCGTGTTCTCTGCCGATATAAGTCCTCTGCTGTAAAGGTCGAACAGCGCGTCATCCATTGTCTGCATGCCTGCTTTTCTGTTGGTCTGGATGATATTGTTCGTCTGATGAGACTTTGCTTCACGGATCAGGTTCTTGATAGCTGCATTGGCAAGCATGACCTCGAATGCAGCCACACGGCCTTTTCCGTCCGCCTTTGGAATAAGCTGCTGCGATATAACCGCTTCAAGAACGCCGGCAAGCTGTATTCTTACCTGCTGCTGCTGATGAGGTGGAAATACGTCGATTACACGGTCGATGGTACTTGCGGCACCTATCGTATGCAGTGTAGAGAATACAAGATGTCCGGTCTCGGCTGCGGTAAGGGCGATGGAGATAGTCTCTAAGTCTCTCATCTCACCTACAAGGATAACGTCAGGGTCTTCTCGAAGTACAACTCTAAGAGCGTCCGCATAAGACCTTGAGTCAAGTCCCATCTCTCTCTGGTTAACTATCGCTTTCTTATGAGAATGAAGATACTCGATAGGATCCTCAAGAGTGATTATGTGGCACTTATAGTTGCTGTTGATAACATCTATAATAGAAGCAAGTGATGTTGACTTACCGCTTCCCGTAGGTCCTGTTACGAGAACAAGGCCTCTCTTTCTGTTGGCAAGGTCTACCATTGCTGCAGGTATACCAAGTCTTTCCGGCTTAGGGATTGTCGTATCTACAAGTCTTATCGCAGCCGCATATGTTCCTCTCTGTCTGAAGATATTGACACGATATCGTCCGAGTTCAGGTATCGAATACGCATAGTCGACCTCGCCGCACCTTTCAAGGATATCCTTGTGATACGCGTCTGTTATCGACATTACCAGTGCCTCGGTATCCTCCGGCATAAGCACAGGTCCCGGTATATCGGTAAGTATACCGTCAACCCTGACCTTAGGGCACACGCCAACAGTAATATGAAGATCCGATCCTTTCTTTTGTTTGGAAATACTCAATAGTTCTTCCATTGTGACCATAGTATCTGTCCCCCTGTGTTTCATATAGTTTTTGTTACTTCAATAAGTAACTGATATCTTATTTCTATGAATGGTCTTCTTCCGTATTGTGCGGAATATTTTATCCATTCAATGTAATACCAAAAAATCTTATGCTTCGAAAGATATTCTCTTCATCTCGCTGAACGATGTTATTCCGGAAAGAACATATCGTATAGCGCTCATCCTCAGTGTTGACATTCCTTCTTTGATAGCCGTCTCCTTGATCTCTTCCGAATCACCGCTGCGGCTTATAACAGCTCTTATGGAAGGTGATACTTCCATGATCTCATATACACCGATTCGGCCTTTATATCCTGTATCATTACATTCGCCGCATCCTGCAGGTTCATATATCATAACCTCCTGATCCATAGGAAGTCTCATAAGGTCTTTTTCTATATCGGTTGCCGCTCTCTGTTTCTTACACTTAGGGCAGAGTCTTCTAACAAGACGCTGGGCTATGATTCCTACCGTCGAGTCCGCAACAAGGTAAGGCTCTATACCCATATCTACAAGACGGCTGATTGTTGCTGCTGCCGAGTTGGTATGAAGCGTACTAACAACAAGGTGACCTGTGATAGCCGCTTTAACCGCGATCTGCGCTGTCTCACCGTCTCGGATCTCACCGATCATGATGATATCAGGGTCCTGACGAAGGATTGAACGAAGAGCTGCAGCGAAGGTCATCTCTGCTTTAACGTTAACCTGTACCTGATTGATACCGTCGATATTAGCCTCGACAGGGTCTTCAACCGTTATGATATTAACGCCTTCAACGTTAAGTTCGCTTAATGCGGTATACAGTGTGGTTGACTTACCCGAACCTGTAGGTCCCGTAACGAGAACGATACCGTGCGGGTTGGCAAGTATGTGGTCGAACCTCTTCATCTCTTCCTCGGAGAATCCGAGTCCTGCCTTAGGCTTTGTTAAGCCCTGCTTAGAGGTAAGACGCATAACGACTTTCTCGCCGTATACTGTCGGAAGTATGGAAACACGGATATCGTACTCTACTCTGTCTACCACCTGAGTGATACGACCATCCTGAGGTTTTCTCTTTTCGGAGATATCCATTCCTCCGATGATCTTGATTCTGGCTACAATACCAGGAAGGAGCGAAGGATCGTATGACATAGATTCTTTCAGCACACCGTCGATCCTGTACCTGATCCTTACACGGCTTTCAAGTGCTTCTATATGTATATCGGAACATCTCTGTCTTGCCGCCTGTTCGATGATGGTCTTAACAAGGATAACGATAGGAGAATTATCAACTGCGTCATTATTGGCTGCTTCCTTCTCTTCAGCCTTCTTAGCCTTTTCATTTCTTTCCTTGGTATACTCATCAGCAACTTTCTGAGATTCTGTATTGCTGTAATACTTGTTGATAGCTGCCATGACCTCCGTGGCCGTCGCAACTACCGGTTCGATCTGAAGATTGGTAACAATGGATAAGTCGTCCATCGCGAAGATATCCATCGGATCGGACATGGCTACCCTTAATACATTAGGGTTTACCGGATTAAACTCATACGGGATCAGAACATATTTTCTTAAAAGTGTATCGTTGACAAGTTTCAAAACTTCCGGAGCTATATCCAGACCGCTTAAAGATACGAAACTTAAGCCAAGCTGCTTCTGCAGCGCCTTCGCGATATCCACTTCCTTAAGGATTCCAAGTTCAACCAGAGTCTCACCAAGCTTCTGTTTCTTGGTCTTCTGCGCAACTAACGCCTCTGCCAGCTGATCACTGTTGATAAGCCCCTGTTCGATCAATATGTCTCCAAGTCGTTTCTTCTTTCTAACACCTATTTCCATTCCGATTACTCCTTAAAGAACTTCTGTGTAAATTTTTATAACATTGGAAATAAACGTGATTTTCTATGTTATAAAAAATGCATCAGCGAACATCACTGATGCACTCCATTGATATTATAATTGATATTTAATCACATTGCAACATAATCATTGAAAAATGGCTTTATTTTTATGTAAAGTATACAAGCTTATCCTTAGGTTCATCGGTAAACTCTATCTTTTTTGCATAAAGTACAGGTCCAACGCCCCTGTAAGCTCTCTGTTTTTCACATTTTATCTGCGCGGTGAGTTTTATCCAGTCCCGATCCTTAAGTTTATCGGATTTATCGGTCTTGCAGATGAAGCCTATAAAGCGTATATCATCGGCGCAGCAGGTCATCGCATGTCTTCCGGGAACGATGTATCCTCTCGAAAATTCCTTAGGTTTATAGACCATTGCGGTAAATTTTATGATCTTTCCTTCATATTTCTGAGGATTGTCCATTGCGTCTATATACCAGAGTCCGTAATCTTCATCCATAAGCTCGATCATGTCGCCGCTGATGTCAAACGGCAGTTCTTCTTCATCATCTCCGGTATCTTCTCCGTCAGCCGCCTCATATATTATCTGGGCTTTAGCATTTATTACCTTGATATTTCTTCTGAGATAACTTTTCTTGGTCTCTTTGCTGCATCTGTTGAAGATGACCGTATCGCTGTATTGAAGCTGTTCCATTATCAGCTGTCTCATGTTATTGAGATAGTTTTCAAATGTAGAAGCGTCAACAGTCGTGATCGTCTGAACCAGGATCCAGTCGGAAGGCATCGGTACGTCCAGGATGTCCGTCATCTGCCATACGCCGTTATACTCTATCAGTACTCTTTCCGGTCTGTATTTCGCATTGAGATCCTTAAAGAAGAAACCTGTAAGCTCCGACTTGTCCTCCACATAGACCACTTTTGTCTGTTTTGTCAAAAGCCAGTCTTCGTCGTATTCTTCTTCACCCTCTTCACATACTATAAGAAGAGTTTTTTCTCCCTGGGCGAATTCGGGATCCGACATTGTCTCTGTTATAAATGACGTCTTCCCGCTTTCAAGAAATCCTGTTATCAAGAAAACAGGCACTTCCATTTTAAATGTCTCCTTTCCTATTTATACTCCAAAAAGCTGTCTTAGCTTGTCTTCTTCGATCTTTGTTCCTATTACACAGAGTTTTCCGGTAACATCGGCTTGGGAATCCCTGAGTTCATACTCTTCCGGGACAAGGTCGAATTCAAGCCATCCTCCCGCGGCATTCTCCACGATACCTTTGGATCTTAAGATAATGCCATATTCTTCGGTCGAGCTGAGTTTTTTAAGTATCTCTTCAAGTACCGCCTTATCAAATTTCTTAGCCGTTTCAGTTCCCCAGCTTGTGAATACTTCATCAGCATGGTGATGATGATGCTCATGGTCGTGATCGTGGCAGCAGCATTCTCCGTCTTCATGATCGTGATCATGATGATGGTCGTGGTCATGATCATGGTCGTGATCATGCTCATGATCGTGATCATGGTCGTGGTCATGATGATGCTCATGGTCGTGGTCGTGATCATGGTCGTGATCATGGCAGCAGCATTCTTCTTCGTCTTCATCATCATGATGATGGTGAACATGTCCGCACTTAGGGCAAACCTCTTCGTTCATCACGTCCTGCGCGAAGCTTGTCTCTTTCTCCATTGCTTCGGCTATCGCTTTACCATCAAGCTGATCCCAAGGAGTTGTTATTATGAGTGCCTTATCATTATGTTCCTTTAATAATTCAAGTGTTGCGGCAAGCTTGTCCTCGGCAATGGAATCGGTTCTGCTTAAGATGATCGTCTTTGCGGCTTCAACCTGATTGTTGAAAAACTCTCCGAAATTCTTTACATACATCTTCGCTTTCTTGGCGTCTACAACGGTAGTAAGCACATTTACCTTTATCTCAGTATCTGCAGCCACTTTTTCTACCGCTTTTTCCACATCAGAAAGCTTTCCTACTCCGGAAGGCTCGATTATGATCCTGTCCGGAGCATATTTTTCGATCACCTGTTTCAAAGCCGTTCCGAAATCTCCTACAAGTGAGCAGCAGATACAGCCCGAATTCATCTCTTTTATCTCAGTTCCCGCACTCTTAAGAAATCCTCCGTCTATTCCTATCTCACCGAACTCATTCTCAATAAGCACAAGCTGCTGACCCTGATAAGCCTCCTTGATCAGCTTCTTAATAAGTGTAGTCTTTCCGGCTCCGAGAAAGCCCGAAATAATGTCAACTTTTATCATCTTTCATTCCTCCGTTTTATATATGTTTATTTATAAACACAGAACGGTTATCATCAAATCGTTCGATGCCTATTTATCAACTTTCAAAGATTTTTAACCGGACGGTTAAAAATATGACCGAAGCTTTTCAACAGCCCTCTTTTCGATCCTGCTTACATAGCTTCGGCTTATTCCAAGCTCAGAAGCAATCTGCTTCTGGGTCATTGCCTTTCTTTTGATCATATAACATGTTCCGTCTTTCTTGTTCTTTTCAAATCTTATCCCATAGCGTTTTTCAAGGATCATCTTCTCTCTGGGATCAAGCCCTGAAACTGCCGCTTTCATAAGATTTTGAACGGATTCCCTGTCTATCATCTGTTTGAGCGGACTGTCCTCTTCCGAACTTAAGATATCCATCAGACTGATCTCATTTCCCTCGCTGTCGGTCCCGATAGGCTCCTGCATGTAGATATCTCCGCTTCTCTTTTTCTCACTTCGAAGCATCATCAGTATCTCATTCTCTATACATCTGGACGCATAGGTTGCAAGTCTGATATTTTTATCTATATCAAAGGAATCAACGGCTTTTATCAGACCTATGGTTCCTATGGATATCATGTCTTCCGGATCATTTTCAGTATTGGCATATTTTTTCGCAATATGCGCTACCAGTCTTAAATTGTGTTCCACAAGCATATTTCTTGCATTGATATCCCCTGCTTTGCATTTTTTTAACATAAGGCTCTCTTGTGCGGATGTTAAGGGTTTTAGAAAAGTCTTCACGTCAAGACTCCATACAAGAGGTTATTATATTATATGCTTATGCGAACTCCAGTTTACTCTTTTCGTCTTATAAGGTCAAGCAGTGATAGTTTTTTATCAAATGCAACATAAATCTTCTGCTGAGGATGCGGGCAGGAATCCATATGGACTCCGTTTTCATCCCTTATATCCAGTACCTTTAAGACCTCATTGCTTCTGTCGGCAAGCATCGCTTCACATTCTTCGCCGACCGAGAATTTATTTCTCTGAGTCAAAAGCACGCTTCCGTCCGGCAGGACGTCTTCAACGATTCCGAGATATGTGTATTCTCTTACATAAGTATTGTTATCGTAAATCTGAGCCGACGAATCAGGCCTGTTATAGAAGAAGCCCGTCGTAAACTGTCTGTAGGTGCATTTTGATATTTCTTCCTTATAATAATCCATATTGGCTTCATATTTTTTCGGATCTTCAAAATAGTCATCTATGGCTTTTCTGTATGTTCTTGCCACACATGCTACATACAGGGCTGTCTTCATCCTTCCTTCTATCTTGTAGCTGTCTATCCCCGCATTGACAGGATCAGGAATATGCTCTATCATGCAAAGATCCTTGGAATTGAAGATGTATGTCCCCCTGTCATTTTCAAACACAGGAAGATATTCTCCCGGACGGCTTTCTTCCATTATATAGTATTTCCATCTGCACGGATGTGTGCATGCTCCAAGGTTCGCGTCCCTTCCGGTAAAATAGTTGCTCAGCAGGCATCTTCCCGAATAGGAAATGCACATTGCCCCGTGAACAAATGTCTCTATCTCGAGTTCGTCCGGGATATTGGCTCTGATCTCGCCTATCTCTTCAATCGAAAGTTCTCTTGCGCTTACCACTCTTTTGGCGCCGAGCGAATGCCAGAAATTGAATCCCGCATAATTGACATTATTGGCCTGTGTGCTGATGTGTATCTCAATCTCAGGGCAGACTTCTTTTGCTATCATCATTACTCCCGGATCCGAGATTATCAGCGCATCCGGTTTTATTTCCTTAAGCTCTGTAAAATATTCTCTTATTCCCTTAAGATCTCTGTTATGAGCTGTGATATTGGCTGTAACATAGACTTTCTTTCCGAAGCTGTGCGCGTATTCTATGCCTTCTTTCATCTCTTCCGGTCCAAAGTTCCTAGCCTTAGCCCTCAGTCCGAACATCTCGCCGCCGATATAGCAGGCGTCTGCACCATACTTTATTGCAACCTTCAGCACTTCAAGGCTTCCCGCGGGCACGAGAAGTTCCGGTTTCCTGTTTCTCATGAGATTTCTTCCTTTCTGATCATTTCATGCTTTTGATGTTATTGCCTGTTTCGTTCTTCTCTTGATTCTCTTATTCGAGCTCGTTCTTTATCTTGGTCGGAGAATCCCCCGCCCTCTAAGCGAAGCGCAGGGAGAGGATATACAATTTAACCTCGGTCGGGGTGTGGTCTCCGGCAGCGAACAACTCATTTTTTTATACTGAGCGTCAGTCCGTCTCCCTCGACAAGCACAGTGGATTCAAGTCTTTTATCATGATTGACCGCATACAGATACTCCCTCATCCTCTGGTGGATCGTCCTGTCCCTGCGGTTAATCGCATACTTTGATTCTATTATATCGCCTTCCTGAAGTACATTGTCAGAGATAAGTACTCCACCGTCCGCAAGCAGTCTGATGATATCTTCAAGATAGTATATATATTGTCCCTTGGCGGCATCCATGAATATCATATCATAACTTCCGTCAAGTTCTCTTAAGATATCCGCCGCGTCTCCCTCTAAAAGCCGTATCCTGCTGTTAAGGCCGTATCTTTCAAAGTTTTCTTTCGCTTCTTTTATTCTCGGCGGGTATTTTTCTATCGTATCAATAGTACAGTCCTCACAGATTCCCGCCATTAATATGGCCGAAAACCCCACAGCCGTTCCAACCTCAAGGATCTTTGCCGGTTTTTTCATAAGAAGCATGAACCTTAAGAGGTTCTGGGTGCTTTTTCTTATTATCGGGACTCCGTCTTCAAGCGCTTTCTTTTCTAAAGCTGTTATCTCTTCAGGAAATTCCCGATGCACCGAATTGATGAATATATTCAATCTGTCGTCAATGATCATATTCCTTAACCATATCTCTTTCCAATAAATCAGACATTGGATATATCCAATGCCCGATTGTTTTCGTATTTATGAAGTCACTTTCCATTCGACCAGTTTTCTTTTTTCCGAATCAAATGACACGCCTATCTTGAACAGTTTTCTGGAATCAGCCGCAAACGGAAGCGCATAATCTTTACTACATCCCCTTTTCTGACATTCTTTTTATTCTTTATCTTCCTTCTCTTTTTCGGCGGCCTGCTTTTCCAGATTATTCTGGGCAGTCTCGTAATCCGCTATGGTATTCAATATTTCCTCATAGCTCATTGAAGTATTGAGTATATAGGTTCCCGGGAAGATAGTCTTTCCGGAAAGCTTTGTTCTTATATAGAATGTCATGTCATCTACAACAACACGGTTAAGCTCCAGCTTTCTCGCGACATTCTTTGTGGTCTCACCTTCACTTATCGTTATCGTGACATCCCTTCCCGGCGCCTTGTCTACAGTTACAGTTCCATATACTTCATAGGTAAAGTCATATACTTTAACGGAAAACTTGATGATAAGAAGGACAACTATAACATAAAAGAGTATTGTTATAAATGCCTGCAGCGTAAAGTTGGTGGTCTTTAAGACAAGTGCCGAACCTGCACCGCCGCTTTTTTTCTTCCCCGAAGCCTTCTTTCCTGCGGAAGGCTTTTTCCCCGAAGTTACGCTTCCCTGTCTGCCGTTCTGCGAAGACCTGCTTCCCTGTCTGCCGTTCTGCGGGGTTCTGCTCTCCGAAGTTCTGCTTCCCTGAACTTTGCTTTCCGAAGTTTTATTGTTTCTTAATTCTTTCTCGTCCATAAATACTTTCCAATTCTCTATTCATCAAGAAAATCTATATCAAGCCCTATCTCATCATAGATCCTGTTGTTGAGCTTTCTTGTAAGCTTGATGAGTTTCTGCTCGGAAGTCATAAATCTGACCGCCTGAGTATTTCCCAGAACATCTTCATATTGGCTTCTTATTGTCCCGACTTCTTCAAAATTATCTATCGAGCCTGACATCTGCATTGTTACGCATCTTTTTCTGTAATCATTGACTCTGGCATATAACTCCTTGTTTTCTTTTATCTGTGCAAGTTCTCTGTGATAATCGATATACTCAGCACTCTGTCTTATCATATCGCAGATAGTGTTTAACATATCATCCAATTTCATCAGTTTACACCGGACCTTTCATCAGACTCCTACTATGATCGGAAGTATCATCGGATTTCTCTTCATCTTCTTCCAGAAATATTCGTTTAGCTCATCCTTTATACCCATCTTGATCTTGCCCCAGTCGGTTATGTTATTCTCATAACATCTGTCGAGCGCAGACCATACGACTTCGATCGCCTCGTCCATAAGGCTCTCCGCTTCCCTTACATATACAAAACCTCTCGATACTATATCCGGTCCCGATACTACCATTCCGGTTCCCTTCTCAATAGCCACTACGACCACGATCAGACCGTTCTCCGAAAGGATCTGTCTGTCCCTAAGTACTATGTTGCCGACATCTCCGACTCCGAGACCGTCAACCAGAACGCTTGCCGCCGTTACATGATCCGTCACTCCGCCGGCTTCTTCGGAAAGCTCAAGCACATCTCCTGAAGAGAGCACAAAGATATTGTCCTTGTCTATTCCAAGGCTTTCGACTATCTCGGCATGCTTTATAAGATGCCTGTATTCTCCATGAACCGGTATCGCATACTTCGGCTTGACTAAAGTATACAGAAGCTTTATCTCTTCCTGACAGGCATGCCCGGATACATGGGCGTCCTGATAGATCACATTTGCTCCCTTCATGGAAAGCTCATTTATCACCTTTGAGATCGGCTTCTCGTTGCCCGGTATCGGCGACGAACTGAATATTACCGTATCTCCCGGTTTTATCGTCACTTTTTTATGGAGCGACGACGCCATTCTCGACAAAGCCGCCATTGCTTCACCCTGGCTTCCGGTTGTGATCAGCACAACTTTCTCATCGGGATAATCCTTCATGCTTTCAAGATCTATCAGTATATTGTCCGGCAGATGTATATATCCGAGATCGGTCGCAATGGTAACTATATTGACCATGCTCCTTCCCTCTATCGCGACTTTTCTGCCGTATTTATGAGCTGAATTTATGATCTGCTGTACCCTGTCAACATTGGAAGCGAATGTCGCAACTATTATCCTGCTTTTTGTGTTCTCTTCAAATATAGAATCGAAAGTCTTTCCGACCGTCTTTTCCGACATGGTAAATCCCGGTCTGAAGATATTGGTACTGTCGCAGAGCATGGCGAGCACGCCTTTTTTCCCGAGTTCACCGAATCTTTGCAGATCGATCGGTTCACCGAAGACAGGAGTGAAATCTATCTTGAAATCTCCTGTGTGGACTATGGTTCCCGCCGGCGAATATATAGCCAGCGCCGCCGAATCGGCAATGGAATGATTGGTCCTGATAAATTCAACCCTGAAACATCCGAGGGTTATCGTCTGTCCGTATTTGCATACTTTTCTTTTGGTCTTATCTGTTAATCCGTGTTCTTTTAATTTGTTCTCTATTACTGCGCATGTTAATTTTGTGGCGTAGACCGGTACATTTATATCCTTTAGTATATATGGCAGGGATCCGATATGATCCTCATGTGCATGTGTTATCACTATACCCTTTATCTTTTCAAGATTATTTTTAAGATATGTCACATCCGGTATTACAAGATCGATTCCCAACATATCGTCATCCGGAAATGACAGTCCACAGTCAACCACGATTATGCTGTCTTCACATTCAAAGGCTGTAATGTTCATTCCTATCTGTTCAAGTCCACCGAGAGGAATGATCTTAACTGCCTTATCGCAATCTGTGCTGTTTTTCACATCCTACCTCTTTTCTGACCCTATACAAGGTCATAATCCTCCAATAACTCATTAAATACCAACGATACGGCAGCTATCTCGTTTTCGTCTTCTACAGGCTCATACACGACTTCTTCATCCGCAAAGAAATCCGCGCTGTCTTTCTCGGAATCCGAAACCTGTTTCATTATAACGGCAACAGCTTCATTCTCATCTGATTCGTCAATGACCAGAAGGTAATTGCAGCCACCTATAGTCGTCTGCTCCAAAACCGTAAATTCTGCTTCTTCATTATCACCGGTTGTAAATACTATCTTATTTTCTTTATCCATTATTATTCCCTTTCGATCGTAAGGTTTCTTAATACTTACGGCGCACTATCGCATACCGTCGGTATGTATGCTGTCAAGGTAATTCTGGAGAATGAGCACGGCCGCGATCTCATCCACAATTCCCGCTCTCTTCTTTCTGCTGAGATCCGCTTCAAGCATCGCCTTATGCGCGGCTACCGTCGTAAGTCTCTCATCCTGAAAAATAACGTCAAGTCCCGTTCTTCTTTCAAGCATGGCAGCAAAATCTCTCGTACTCTGCGCCCGAAAGCCTTCGGTATTGTTCATATTCTTCGGAAGTCCCAGAACGATCTTATCCACATGATACTCCTGTACCAGTTCCTCGATCCTGGCAAGAGTCCTTCTGAGCTTATTCTCCTCTTTTCTTCTTATTACTTCCAGCCCCTGTGCGGTTATCCCAAGTTCGTCGCTCACTGCCACGCCGACTGTCACCGAGCCGTAGTCAAGACCAAGAATCCTCAAACTATATTCCTCCCAGCGTAAAAAATTGCTCCTCCCACAGGGATGCGGCAGATCATTTTAATACCGTATCGATATAATTCTTTAATAATAATTCCAGTATCTCGTCCCTGTCCGCTTTCATGATCAGGCTTCTCGCGCCGTTGTGACTGGTAATGTATGTAGGGTCTCCGGACATGATATATCCCACTATCTGGTTTACAGGATCATAGCCTTTTTCTGTCAAAGCCTGATAAACCTTGGCAACGATATCATCGACGCCGAGCACCTGCTCCTTTACCACTTTAAAATATTGAGTATTTCCTAATTCCTGCATTATCTCACACCTTTCGTTCTCGTTCAAACATACATAATCATTATAAAGGTTTTAACAATTAATTGCAAGCCTTCCGACCATCGTATTATCCCCAATATACGTCATAAGTCTCACTTTTTCTATCCTGTTGTGCACATCAGGCGCCTCATCACAGCATACAAGTACTTTAAGATAATTATCCGTGTGTCCTGCATAATACTTTATTCCTTCATGTATAACTTCTTCTTCAAACAGGACTTCCTTTACGCATCCCGCAAAACTTTCACAGTATTCTTTATTAAGACCTGCCGCAAGCTCTATCATTTTCTTTGATCTTTCGGTCTTGATCTCTTCCGGTACCTGCCCCTTCATGCGGTCCGCAACAGTGCCTTTCCTTCTGGAATATTTGAATACGTGTACCATTGAGAATCTGCATTTTTCTACAAATCCCATGCTCTCTTCAAAATCCGTTTCATCCTCCATAGGAAATCCTACGATCACATCTGTCGTCACGGCGGCATACGGATAATAGCTTCTGAGCAGTTTTAAGCTCTCGAAGTATTCATCGGCGCTGTATTTCCTGTTCATATTTTTAAGAGTCCTGTCGCATCCGCTCTGGAGAGAAAGATGAAAATGAGGACAGATCTTTTCTATACTTATCAGTTCGTCAAGAAAATGCGCGGTGATTATTCTCGGCTCCAAAGACCCGAGCCTGATCCTCTCGATCCCTTCTATCCTGTTGATGCCGCGCAATACTTCTATCAGCCTGTGATGTATCTCAGGCGAGTAATCCTTCATATTAAAACTCTTGTCTTCAAGCTCAAGTCCGTAAGAGGACAGATGTATCCCCGTTACCACAACTTCTTTATATCCCGCGGCAGCCAGCCTTTCCGCTTCATTTATAATATCATCAACATCCCTGCTCCTTATTCTTCCTCGCGTATACGGGATTATACAGTAAGAGCAAAACTGGCTGCAGCCGTCCTGTATCTTCATATAAGCTCTCGTTTTCCCTGCAGTCTTTGAGATCGGAGTCTCTTCATACGGGCAAGGCCTGCTTATATCACAGACTCTGGTAAGGTCGCCGTCTGCTCTTTCATTGCAGGAAGCTTTAGATCTGCAGTATTCTTCAACCATATCTATAAGCTCATGCTTAAGATTATTTCCGATAACTATATCGGCAACCCTGTCATCTCCCTGTTCGCCTCCCGCCTGTATATAACAGCCTGTTGCGGCAATAACGGCGTCCGGAGCAAGCTTTCTTGCCCTGTGTATCATCTGACGGGATTTCCTGTCAGCCATGTTGGTTACAGAGCAGGTATTGATTATATAGACATCAGCCTTTTCATCAAAAGGCACTATTTCGTAACCTCTCTCTTCAAACTGTCTTTCCAAGGCATCAGTTTCGTAGGAATTGACTTTGCAGCCCAGACTCAAAAATGCCGCTTTCACAACTGTCCCTCCTTTTTTGATAGTTTTGCACAAACAACTCCCGCATTTTTACCTTTTCAAAGCATTTTTTTGGTGAAATTGCGAGAAAGCTTTTAAATAATTCGTTACTTTGTATATTGACTTTTAACCCATAAATGATTAACATATTATCAGATGCTAAACAAGAGCATCAACAACATAATTTGATCATGATCGGAAGGAGAATGAACATGAAAACAATTACTATATCATTAAATTCAATCGATAAGGTTAAGTCCTTTGTAAACGACGTTACAAAATTTGATTCAGACTTCGATCTCGTTTCAGGAAGATACGTAATCGACGCAAAGTCTATCATGGGAATCTTCAGTCTTGATCTTTCTAAGAATATTGAATGTAATATTCATAACGAAGATAAGGTTGACGAGATTGTTGAAGCACTTAAGCCTTATATCGTAGAAGAATAAAGATTATTACTTTTTTATAGTACGGCCCACCGGATAACCGGTGGGTTTTTCCGTTTTTATTCAATCTCGATCACTTCTGTCTCATTCAGCGCGCGCTCGACCATCTCGTCTATCTTATCGTACAGCAGTTTCTCCGATCTTTCTATCTTATCAAGTCTCGGTTTTGTTACCGGATGCTTTGCTACATAGATCGTGCAGCAATCCTCATAAGGAAGTATCGAAGTATCGAAAGTACCGATATTTTTCGCGATCTCGATTATATCCTGTTTGTCAAAGCCGATCAGCGGTCTGTAGACCGGAAGTGTGCAGACGCTGTTGGTCGTATTAAGGCTCTGCAGTGTCTGGCTTGCGACCTGACCTATGCTCTCTCCCGTGATAAGACCGAGACTCTTGTCATTTTTCGCTATGGTCTCGGCTATCCTCATCATATATCTTCTCATGTGTATCGTCAGTTCATCATGAGGACAGGTATCATATATATACATCTGGATCTCAGTGAAATTTACCACATAAAGCTTCATCGGACCCGAATAGAGTGAAACCTGTCTTGCCAGATCTATTACCTTTTCTTTGGCTCTTTCGCTGGTATAAGGAGGCGCGTGGAAATAAACGGCGTCTATATGCACGCCTCTTCTGGCTATCATATATCCCGCTACCGGGCTGTCTATGCCTCCCGACAACAGAAGCGTGGCGCTTCCGCTCGTTCCCATCGGCATTCCGCCTGCGCCCTTTATCACCTGAGAATAGATATAAGCGTTCTTTCTTATCTCAATGTGGATCCTTATCTGCGGTTCATGCACGTCAACTTTAAGCCCCGGAAAACTGTCAAGGATGAACGCTCCCATCTCGCTTGCGATCTCCATTGACGCCAGAGGATAATCTTTATATCCCCTCTTGGCCTCTACCTTAAATGTGTATTCGCCCTTTCCGTAAAGCTTTGAGACATACTCATACACATTCTTTTTTAAATTCTCAAATTCTGAATCTTCCACAACGACAACCGGGCAGATCGATGATACGCCGAACACTCTTTTAAGCGCCGCTAGAGTCTCATCGTAGTCAAATTCCGTAAGAGCCGCGACAAACACCCTGCCCTGCTCCTTTATGACCTCGAACCTGCCTTCGCATCTGTCGAGGGCTCTTTTAACCTGTTCCAAAAGAGCGTTTTCAAACAGATATCTGTTTTTGCCCTTTATCCATATCTCAGAGTACTTAAGTAAAAATGCTCTGTACATAAATTATCTCCTTACACGTCTTCCATATTTATTCAAAGCTTCTTTTACGGCGATGACCGCTTTCTCTGTTTCGTCTTGCGTCGTACCATAAGAAAAGCTGAATCTTATCGTATTATCAAGCAGTTCCCTCTTGACGCCTATGGCTTTGAGCGTACCGCTTATCTTAGGGTGGTTCGAGGAACATGCCGATCCCGAAGAAACATACACTCCCGATTCCTCTAAAGCATGCAGCATTACTTCGCTTCTTGTCCCCTCAAAGCTCACGCTTAGTATATGCGGAGCCGTCAGATGCACATCCTCAGCTGTATCATAACCGTTGATAACGGTTCCTTCTATCTTTAAAAGCTCTTTCGCAAGTTTTTCCTTCAGCGCATAGAGCCTTTCTCTCTTCTCTTCAAATCCCTCATATATCAGTTCGCAGGCAAGTCCGAGTCCCGCGATCGCAGGAACATTTTCCGTTCCCGACCTGTAATCGTTCTGCTGACCGCCTCCGAGAATCAAAGGTCTTATCCTGGTTCCCTTTTTAATATAAATAAATCCGCTGCCCTTCGGCGCATGGATCTTATGACCGCTCACCGTCAGAAGATCGACTCCCCATTTTGCCGGATACAGTCTGTATTTTCCGTAAGCCTGTATAGCGTCAACATGTAAGAGTATATTCTTCTTTATATTTCTGACTGCTTCGCAGATTGCGGCTATATCATTTACGGAACCTATCTCGTTGTTGACCGCCATGAAAGATATCAGGATCGTATCATCCCTTATCATGTCAAGAAGCTCGTCAAGCTTTATCCTTCCCATCTCATCCACAGGACAGAAATCAACTTCAAAGCCTTCGTCTTTTAATTCCAGCAAAGGATTATAGACAGACGCGTGTTCGTATACGGTCGATATAATGTGTTTTCCGGCTCTCCTGTTC
>CACZSY010000269.1 GCA_902783965.1 uncultured Lachnospiraceae bacterium | reverse complement strand
TGTATTGATAAAACCTTGAAACGGTGACAGTTGATAATACGAAGAATTGGATATGGCAATATCTAAACCACAAATTGATAAATGCTATAATAATAAGAGACAGGAAATAAGAGACAGGAAATAAGAGACAGGAGGCGGATCAACCGCCTCCTGTCGGATCTTACAGGTTCTAATTGACCTGTGTGCATTATCATTCGAAATCCTTCACATCTATATCAGGCGGAGCATCAATTTCCTTCCCGACATATCCTCCGTTTTTTCTTCTCTGCTTAACGCATTCGCTAAGCAGATACTCTATCTGCCCGTTTACCGAACGAAAATCATCCTCGGCCCACGCTGCCAAGTCGTTATAGAGTTTTTCCGATAGACGTAAGGGTATCTGCTTTTTCGCCGCCATCAGTAAAGGCTTCCTGAATTAACTACAGGCTGGGCATCGTGGTTGCCGCAGAGTACAACGAGCAGATTGGAAACCATTGCAGCCTTTCTTTCGTCGTCAAGTTCGACAACATTTTTCTCAGAGAGCTGTTCAAGAGCCATCTCAACCATTCCTACGGCTCCGTCAACGATGAGCTTTCTTGCATCAACAACTGCTGAAGCCTGCTGTCTCTGGAGCATTGCGGCTGCGATCTCAGGAGCGTAAGCAAGATAGGTGATCCTTGCTTCGATGATCTCGATACCGGCGTCAGTAACTTTTTCCTGAATTTCATCCTTTATTCTCTTGGCTACGATCTCACTTGAACCACGGAGACTGCCTTCGTCTGCTATGCCATCACCGGTTGTATCAATATTAGGCGCAATATCGTATGGGTAAAGTCTTACTATGTTACGGAGCGCGGTATCACACTGTAAAGAGAGGTACTCTTTATAGTTATCTACATTAAATACAGCCTGTGCGGTGTCAACAACCTTCCATATTACAGCGATTCCGATCTCGACAGGATTGCCAAGGCAGTCGTTGATCTTTTGTTTGTTATTGTTCAGGGTCATCATCTTAAGAGAGATCTTTTTGCTTGTTCCTGCATTTACCGTAATAGAATCCTCTCCTGATTTAAGACTTGCGTTGTAGAGTGAAGGGTGTGAACCGGATACATCACCGCTTTGGCGAAGTTTAGTTCCTGCGGCGGGATTTACGGCTGCACAGAAAGGATTTACCCAGTAGAAACCCTCTGATTTAAGGGTTCCGATATACTTTCCGAACAGGGTAAGTACAAGGGCTTCCTGTGGCTTTAATACTTTGAGCCCGAGAAGAAGTATCCAGCCCAGACTAAGCCAGCCCACCGCAATGATGAACAGTATCTGAGAAGTGAGTCCGACTTCATTAAAGCTATCGCCTGTTGCGATCACCGATAAAAGTGACGGGATATCAAGCGCGATATATAGTAATAAAACTATCATACCGTTTTTCTTTGTTGAGAGTATTTTTTCTTTCATTTCCGATTCCTCCATTCTGTTGCTTACTGTAACTGCTCAGCAAAACATCTATATGATATCATTATGATATCAAAATAGATGAAAAAGGTCAAGAGGGTCATTGGATTTCTAATGGGATATTAATTTTAAGAACGGCTATAATGTGTAAGCCTCTCGAAAAAGCAGTTTTATGGCTCTTACCGAAAAAAATAGTAGGTCCGAAGACCTGGAAGACGGGGGTGATAAGGCTTGATGAGGGTTAATTTATTGTTATCAAACGCAATTTAACGATTGAGTTAACAAGATAATGATTATATAATTAGGCTGTGCACGGTTATCATTGTACAGCTTAATTTAATCTTATGCTTTATCATAGATGATACTGAAAGGAAGATGCCTATGCGATTGCTGTTTGAAATTGATACCAAAGATTATGATCTGAACGGAACAACAGTCATAAGACCGTCTGTGCGTGGGATCATCCTCAAAGATAATAAACTTGCCATGATACACAGCATGAAATACGATTATTATAAATTCCCCGGCGGGGGTATAGAAAACGGGGAAAATCACCTTGATGCGCTGGTACGTGAGGTAGCCGAAGAAAGCGGTCTGCAGGTAATTCCCGATACTGTACGTGAATACGGCATGGTACACCGTATTCAAAAGGGTATGAAAGAAGATGTCTTTATACAGGATAATTATTATTATTTTTGTTCTGCTGGAACGGAAACGGTTTCACAGAATCTTGATGATTATGAAAATGAAGAACTTTTTACTTTAGAATGGGTATTACCCGAAACTGTACTTGAAACAAACAGAACACATTCTCATGGTGAAAAACAAAAGCATATTCAATTCAATACAATGATCGAAAGAGAATGCCGTGTCATTGAAATTCTTATGAAAGAGATGAAATAAAACAAAGGATTTATGATATGAGTATAACCAGTTGCATTCCTCAGATCATGAAAATCATAAGGTGATAAGGAAGCGATTATTATGAAAAAATATATAATTATCTTATCAGGCATTCTGTCTGCCGTCGTTGTTTTGTTGATGGTCTGCTATGTTTTAAGAGATAATCCGGAATTAAAAATCGAAACCGGTGATATGAAAAGTATATCTGTTTATTATTTTGACAAAGATCATAAAGATGCGGTTCCGATTGATATAAATGATTTTGCCGAATACTATAACTCGATCAGTAATGTAAGCCCAACCGACGGGGGAGGATCGACGCCGGATTCCTTAATAAAGATAGAGCTTTATTCGGGGACGATCATAGAAATATATGATGATCTGCATTATAAGTATCCGCTTAAAATATGCATAAATGAACACGGAGAAGAAACTAAATATTATGCGGGAGAACAAAAACAAATTGAAGAAATCTTAAAGGGGAAATATAAATAAGAATAATAACCGCAGAGGAAAACTGATATGTATCAAATTATTCATGATATCCTGATGGATAAAAAGGGCGGAGAGATATTCGTACTTTTTGGGTTTTGGCATTTTTTATATATTATTCTGACATTTATTACAATAATTGCGATCATATCGCTTTCATATAAAAAAGCCTGTTCTGACGGTAAAAAGAAAAGCTTCTATACATATGGCACAAGGGCGGCAGATGTTTTCGGAGATATTGCTTTCTGGATGTATATTGCCGACTTCTTTTTGATGCCGTTTGCCTATGAGGAGATAGACATAGAAAAACTGCCGTTTCATGTCTGTACGGCGACGTGTGTCATGTGTTTTGCAGGCAGGAGATTTGAACCGCTTAAAAAATACAGATTGAGTATTACACTGCTGGCACTTGTATCTAATCTTATATACCTTATCTATCCGGCGGGTGTGATGTGGCACGCTGTTCACCCGTTATGCTACAGGGTTATTCAGACGCTTTCTTTTCATGCGGTGATGACGGTTCACTGTATATTGACTTTCGTTTTTTTAGATGAGAAGGATTTTCAGATATCTTTTAGACGGATAATGATTACGGTAACGGGAATGACGCTTTGGGCTGTTTTGGGCAACCTGCTGTATTACGGAAGCGCGGGTTCGTATGATCATGATTTCAACTGGTTTTTTGTTACTGCTGATCCTTTTAACATAATAAAAAGACCTGCAGGAGCTTATATCATGCCGTTTATTGTGCCGATGGCTTTCCTGGCTGTGGAAGAGGTTTTTCTGTTTATTATAAAATGGTTGAGAAAGATGTGTTCTATCATTTTCCGCAGACTGTCATAAAATATAGTAAAGATATTAAGGGGACTGTTATATGATAGCAAACTGCGGCCATGATGAGCATAACGAATTCCATTCCGGAAATGCCGGTGACCAGACCGGAAAGGAATGGCAGATAAAACCGTGGTATAACGGAAAATGGGATGTGGTCTTAAGATATCCAGACGAAAGAGTGCGTGATACTCTGGCAAAGCTTGCGGTTGAGGCTGCCCGAAATGATCTTATCGGTTATGACCAGTGGCAGAGGCAGACGTATTGGGAGGCTTTGCAGAAAACGGATTATGATCCGTCGAAGATCAATACGCCGTGTGAAGCCGACTGCAGTTCGGGCGTGTGCGCCAATATTAAAGCAGCGGGATTTCTTTTGGATATAAAGAAACTGAAATATGTCTATGAATATCTCAGGACTGCCATAATGTGCAGGCCTCTTGAAGAAGCCGGATTCATGGCGCTTACCGATAAAAGGTATCTTACGAGCGATAAGTATCTTCTGAAGGGAGATATTCTGCTGAGGATCGGTCATCATGTGACGACCAATATAACTAACGGGGTTATGACGGATTATGTAAATGAGGAGGAGTTGGATATGCCGTTGATAAAAAAAGGCAGTAAGGGCAAGGCGGTAAAGATATGGCAGGTAATCATAGATGTTCGAACGGACGGAATATTCGGAGACGAGACTTTGGAGGCTACTAAGAGGTTTCAGAAAGAAAATGATCTTGAAGTTGATGGGATAGTGGGTCCGAAGACATGGAAAGCAGGATTGGATAAAATCTGATCATAAGAGGGCTAAAAGCTCTCACCTATGTTTTGTTGATAGGCCTTTTTGAACAATATCTGTCGTGCGTCAAATAAAACACATCATATTATATGTTATACGTCAGGAATAATACCGTGATTTTTTATCTTGACCGCTGTCATATTTAATTATAAAATAAACGTATCGGATAACTTCTTATAATACTGTTGCGGAGGTTGAAATTATGGGATTTCTTCAAAGATTTATAATGAAAGAGGCCGGAAATCTGGCTGATAAAGTGCTTGAAAAAGCTGCTAAGAATAATTCTTCCAGTGGAAGTTATAATTCGGGATATAATAATTCCAATGCAGGTTCTTATAATAGTAACCACAGTTCTTCGAACGATAACTGGAATTCATCGGGATCCTCAGGAAGCAGGAACTCATCAGGATCTTCTAAGGATAGTCTGAAACCTTCAAGATCCGGTGCAAGATTTAGTGAAGAAAAAAGCGAATATGATGATTTTGATTTTGATATGAAGATCAAAAAGGCTGTTGAAGATATATCGGGCTGTGAGCTTAAGGGAAAAATCAGCGGTGAAGAATTTGAAAAGAGAATGGGTTGCCAGGTATATAAGAGAGGCAATTCACATGCCGCTCCTTCTGATATCTCTTATGTTGTTGCGAAAGACGGCGAGGATGTGCTTTATATAAGATTCTGGTACGGCTACACCCCGTATGATCGCAGCGCCAACAGAGAGATCAGGAAATACTGCGAGCTTAACGGCGTTAAGTTGTTGGATTTCTTTGATAATCTTCCTAACAGATATTATTATATCAAGGACAGGATAGAGAAGACCATTGCAGGTTGATGTCCGGTTGTTCGTAGTTTCAGTGTAATGGAACTTTCAGTTATCTGTTGCGGTGAGTAAAGAACGACGGCGGCTTTTTTGGAATAATGTTGAATGAGTCAGCAGCAGAGAAGGAAAATGTGAATTTATCACGCCTGTAAGGGATGCAGCGCATATGTATATGGATCGGGAGCGCCCGCCTGATTGGCGGCGATCGTTCTTTGGAAACGCAGCTGAGTGCAACTGCGGTCGATCTTTGGAAACGCAGCTGAGTGCAACTGCGATCGATCTGAGAAATGCTTTGCAGGCAGCATTTATGCGTATCATCTTGTAGAATCAAGCACGCTTTGATTCCTTCAAAGATATTTTTCCTTCTCTGTTCATTTTTATGGCTGCAGGCAGGAACAAGAGGTAATAAGATTTTGGTTCGGTTTTGTGTCTGGATCATTTCCGGGTTTGTCGAACGAGAGATCATAGACTTTTGTCTCCGGGATTATGATGAAATTGGGAATAAAAAATGGATATAGTTGATAAGATAAGCTCCGCAGAATGCTGGGAGCTTTTTTTAGAGAATAAAATAATAAAACAGAAGCTTTCGGAAAAAGAAGCAAAGTGTTACAGGGAGTTTATCGACGATGGAAGATATCTTTCCACACTGCCGTATTTTCGCGATGAGAACTCAAAGCTTCCCGTTCCGGTAAGAAAGATGATCAATAAGACCGGTACTTCGAAAAAAAGAGTCATATATTCTTTTGGTGAGGATTTTAATACCACACTTAAGTTTGTGGCGTACTGCCTTCATGAGTATGATGATATTTTTTCAAAGAACTGTCTTGCCTTTAAGAACGGCAGCAGGGTGCGGGATGTGCTGCGCCATGCGGGCCGAAAGGAAAATCTGGGGAAATACGCGCTGAAGCTTGATCTGAGCGACTATTTTAATTCGATAGATGAGGAGCTTCTGATAAGGAAACTGGATTTTTTAAGAGCGGAGGGAACAGGTTCTTCCGGCGTTAATAATGAGAGGCTTTTTCATTTTTTTGAAAGACTATTAAGACAGGGCGAGGCTTATGAAAATGATGAGCTTGTTAAGATACGCAGGGGCGCGATGGCGGGCATTCCTGTGGCACCTTTTTTCGCAAATGTCTATCTTATGGATATGGACGCTTATTTTGAAGAAAACGGTATCGAGTACTACAGATATTCGGATGATATCCTGATATTTGCCGATGATGAACAGGAGATGGGGAGGCTTACGGACATCATCGACGGATTTATCAAAGAACACGGGCTTAAATATAATGAAGATAAGAGAAAGCTTTCAAGACCGGGCGAAGGGTTTGAATTTCTGGGATTTGCGGTAGGTGAGAACGGCATCGACCTTTCGCGGAGCACCATCAGAAAGATGAAAGCGAAGATAAAGAGAAAAGCCGGTGCGCTCAGAAGATGGGCTGACAAAAAAGGACTTGACGGCAGAAAGGCTGCCAAGGGATTTGTAAAGGCCATGAATTATAAATTATACGCGAAAAAGGACAGCAATGACTTTTCGTGGAGCAGGTGGTTTTTTAACGGCATTACCGTCGATAACGGGCTTAAAGAGATCGATGATTACATGCAGGAGTATATAAGGTATTGCTGTACGGGAAGGCATTATAAGGGAAATTACAGGATCAGCTATGAAGAACTAAAGGAATTTGGGTATAGACCGCTTGTTCATGAGTGGTATTTGTGAGAACGATATAATGTTGCTTGTTAAGAAAAAAACACAATATATTGTGTTTTTACCTATTGACATGGAGATACAGTACTACTATAATTGACCTTAGCCGTCGAAGAGGAGAAGAGAACAACGCACAGTCGGATGTCGAAAACTGACGGATCCTGCGAAGTGACGAATGATGCGGAAACGGATCCTGTGAAGAGACAGATCCTGTGAAGAGACAGATCCTGCAAAGAGATGGATCCTGCGAAGTGACGGCGACGATGACATTTATAGTCATTATAGGAACAAGGGTAACGGTTACACACATGGAGGTAGGAAAGATGTATTATAATGAAACCTTGGACGGAAATCTCGATCTTGAAGATTACAAGATCTATATTATGAAGAGATCAGGAGAGAGAGTTCTTTTCGACAGGGAAAAGATCGCGGCAGCCATAAGAAAGGCTAACAAAGAAGAGGGTATTATTTCAGAGAGGCTTTCGGAAGACCAGATCGAGGAGATCGTGGCTAGCATTGAGAAAGATGC
>CACZSY010000268.1 GCA_902783965.1 uncultured Lachnospiraceae bacterium | reverse complement strand
TGAAGGCAGGGGGCGATTCCGAAAAGAGGTCGATGCGATTATGTCGTAGACATAATTATGCATCGCATCGACCGACCTGCCGCCTGCCTAAGGCAGGGGGCGATACCAGACTAGCAGGAAGCGGTATTATCATGAACAATACAGATTATAAAATTGAAGAACTTCGTAAAATCATGGCATCAGGGAATCTTGATGCCTATATCATTTCTGACTGTGACGCGCATGGAAGCGAGTATGTGGGAGAACATTTCAGGAGCAGAAGCTATCTGACGGGCTTTACAGGGTCTGCGGGAACGGCGGTCATCACTATGGAGGAAGCGCTGCTTTGGACTGACGGAAGATATTTTATTCAAGCGGAGGCTGAACTTAAGGGCAGCGGGATACTCCTGATGAAAAGCGGCGAAGAAGGAGTGCCAAAGATCCCGGCATACCTTTGCGGATATGCCGAAAAGAAAGCTAAGAGTAAAGGCGGAGCGGGTGCGAACGGTGAAACCGGGAAGAAAGCGGACAGCAGGCTTATTATAGGTTTTGCGGGGGACGGTCTTACAGTCGCTTTTCTTAAAGAGATAGAGGAGAGTCTGAAGGAAAAAGAGTTTGAAGCTGAATTTATGAGCGGAGATCTTCTGGACGGGATATGGAAGGACAGACCTGTATTTGCCCCGAAAAGGATAAGCGTAATGGATGAAGGAATCGCAGGTCTTTCGAGAACGAAGAAGCTTGAACTTGTAAGGGAAAGGCTTCCGGAAACCGGAGCCGGTCTTTTCCTTGTGAGCGCCCTGGATGAAAATGCGTGGTTATTTAATATCAGGGGAGAAGATATAAAATATTGCCCTTTGGCGTACTCATTTGGTATAATAACTAAAGACAAAGCTTATCTTTATATCAATGACAGTAAGAATTTTGAATATGCAGAAAGTTTCAATGCCGAAGGCATTGAGATAAGGGAATACGCGGATATTTACACAGACCTCTCACGGGAATTTGCCGGACTGAAAAAGGCGGCGGATCCGGACAGCCTGTGCGCGGGGCTTTACGGAAAGGCAGAGGTTATGACGGTCTCTCCGGTAAAGCTTTTAAAGGCTGTTAAGAACGAGACCGAGATCAATGGCATGAGAGCGGCGCATATAAGGGATGGAGCTGCTGTTACGAAAGTCATTTACCGATTGAAGCATATGACAAAAGACGAGCTTACAGCCCTTAAGGAGACGGATGTCTGCAGGATGTATGAAGAAGCGAGAGCGCAGTGCGCCGACTATATCTGCGACAGTTTTGCGCCGATAGTTGCTGCGGGCAGTAACGGAGCGATAGTGCATTATGATCCGCAAAAGGGCGGAGACTCGTTTCTTGTATACAACAGCTTCCTGCTGATGGATACCGGAGCGCATTACAGATACGGAACTACCGATATTACAAGGACTGTCGTGCTCGGTGAGGCGGACGATGAGATGAAGAAACATTTCACGCTTGTGCTTAAGGGAAACCTGAATCTTGCTGCCGCGGTATTGAGGAAGGGAGTTACCGGCGCGGGGATCGACTGCATTGCGAGACAGCCGTTGTGGAGAGAGGGGCTTGATTACAAGCACGGAACGGGACACGGGGTCGGATTTGTGATGAATGTACATGAAGGCCCCAATGCGATACGGACGAGGGAAGGAAGCTGTCAGGCGTTTGAAGCCGGAATGATTACTTCGGACGAACCCGGACTTTATCTTGAAGGCAGGTACGGCATAAGACTCGAGAATCTTATTTTATGCGAGGAGCGCGGAAAAGATTTCTTGGGATTCGCTCCGCTTACCATGGTCCCTTTCGATATGGATGCGGTTGATATGAAGTATCTGAATGATGAAGATATCAGACAGCTTGCCGCTTACCAGAAGATGGCGGCGGATAGTATCCGGGATCTGCTGGATGAGGATGAAAGAAACTGGATCAGCGGACTTGTTCCAAATGTTTGAAAAAAGGATAAGATCACAATAAAACAGGAAAGGAAGATAAAAGATGCGAAAGACCAAGATCATATGCACCATCGGACCATCAAGCGACAATGAAGAAGTGCTCACCAAGATGTGTCTTGCCGGCATGAATGTGGCAAGGCTTAACTTCTCACATGGAACTCATGAAGAGCATCAGGAAAAGATCGATCTGATCAAGAAGGTAAGGGAAAAGTTAGACCTTCCGATCGCGATCATGCTTGATACGAAAGGACCTGAATACAGAATAAAGACATTTAAGGATAAAAAGGTCAATCTTGAGGAAGGCGGGGAGTTCACGTTTACTACAAGGGATGTTGAGGGCGATGAGAGTATCGTATCAGTAACCTATCAGAATCTTATTGACGATCTTTCCATAGGCGACAGGATACTGGTTAACAACGGTCTCGTTGTGTTCGAGGTTAAAGAGCTTAAGGATACGGATGCGGTCTGCACTATAATTTCAGGTGGGGAACTCAGCGACAGAAAGAGCATGAATTTTCCGAATAAGCTTATGACAAATGACTTCTTAAGCGAGCAGGATAAGTCGGATCTTTTGTTCGGAATACAGAATGAAGTTGATTTTGTGGCGGCTTCATTTGTTTCCACGGGACAGGATATGAAAGATATCAGAAAGTTCCTGGACGATAACGGAGGCAGGGAGATAGATATCATTGCCAAGATCGAGAACAGGGCGGGCGTTGACAATATCGACGATATCTGTGAGATCGCAGACGGCATCATGGTGGCAAGAGGCGACCTCGGAGTTGAGATACCGTTTATAGAGGTTCCTGCCATCCAGAAATATCTTATTAAAAAGTGCAGGCTTCTCGGCAAGAGAGTCATCACGGCTACAGAGATGCTTGAATCGATGATCCACAACCCGCGTCCGACAAGAGCTGAGATATCGGATGTGGCCAATGCGGTTTATGACGGAACCAGCGCGATCATGCTTTCCGGAGAATCCGCAGCGGGAAAATATCCTGTGGCAGCGGTTAAAAATATGTCTGAGATCGCATACTACACAGAGAAAAATATAGATTATGAAGAGTGGTTCTCGTCTACCAAATTTGAGATCCATTCAAATCTCGACGCTGTCTCACATTCGACCTGCGCGATGGCGATAGATATTAAGGCAAAGGCGATAGTGGTAAGCTCGATCTCCGGAAAAACAGCCAGAATGGTTAGCCGTTTCAGATGCCCGGTAGATATAATTGGTATGACGACCTCTCAGAAAGCGCTGAGAAAGCTCAACTTAAGCTGGGGCGTGACGCCGGTGTTAAGCGAGGAATTCAATTCTGTTGAAGTAATGTTCTATCATGCGCTTCATCAGGCAAAAGATACATTTAAGCTTTCAAAGGGTGACAACGTAGTGCTTACCGGAGGACTGATCAACGGTAAAACGGGAAATACCAATACTATCAAAGTTGAAACGATCTAGAATGGTCGCGGGATACTTTTGATGTGCAGATCATAAAATTATAAAAGTATTTTCAT
>CACZSY010000267.1 GCA_902783965.1 uncultured Lachnospiraceae bacterium | reverse complement strand
GGTCATACGCTGTCGAGATGGCAAGCGCTTTGAAGAGAAATATTTAAGAAAAGGTTTCTTGGAGAAGATTTCAGTAATAAGAATTCTGGATTCCAGACGTGAGAATTTTAAGCTTATCAAGGCTTACGAGCACAAAGTGGATGTAATCAATGTAATCACTGCTCCTTTTAGAGGAAGGAGGGATTCCGATGGCTGGGAGGAAACCGAAGCCTACAGCGCTTAAGAAGCTGGAAGGTAATCCGGGGAAAAGAAAACTGAAAACGAAGGAACCGGTGCCGGCTTCCTGAAAGGGGTTTGAATATCAGTCTTTCGAACATAAGCTTTTCTTATGATGGTGAAAAGCAGATCCTTGACGGCGTTTCAATGGAGATACTTGAGCATACGTTTACGGGGATCGTAGGAAAAAGCGGAAGCGGGAAATCTTTCCGGAGGTCAGAAGCAGAGGCTTGCCCTGGCAAGAGCTGTTCTTCATGATGCGAAAGTATACATATTTGACGAGGCTGCCAGCAACATCGACATAGAGAGCGAAGAACTGATCCTGGCGGTAGTGCTCGGAACACTTGGATTCCTTACCGCAGAGTTCATTCCGATACTTGGCGGTGAGGCAATACTCATCGGGCTTGGGATACAGACTAAGCTGTCTTGGAACACTCTTGTGTGGCTGCTTCTGGCATTTGCGGTACTAAGAGCGATATTCCGTTTTTCGGAACAGAGAACCAATCACTATATTGCATTTACACTTCTTGCGATAATAAGAGATCGCGTATTTAAGGCACTCAGAAGGCTTTGCCCTGCAAAGCTCGAAGGCCGGGATATCATGTTAAAGGGCAGATATGGTGACATGCAGGCGTTTGCAAAGAAACTGAAAGATTTGGGTTATGAGGAAGTAAAGCTGATCGATACTACGAATGGAATGTTTATGAGCAGGTTTGAGGCTTATGGATGGAACTTTCGGGATCAACAATACTGGTAGGCAGAAAGCAGGCAGCGTTTTCCAAATCCAGGAACCCGGTTTTTCAACGTAAATACTACGGATGAAATGGCTTTTATTGAAAAAGCAGAGCATATGCCTTATACTATATACGGATGCAGCGCGATAGGAGCTTTTGGAAAAAAGTTCGGAGTTTGTAGAAAAGCGAAGGAAATTTTTGGGGATGTATTATGAAAAAGACATTTATTGAAATGAAACAATTTCAGGTTAAACCCGATAGACTAGAGCAATTTGAAGCAAAGATTGAGGAAATATCCGCAGATCAGCTTAAATGCGAAGGTTGCATATCGCTTAAGTATTTTAAGCGATTTTATACCATAGACGGAATCGAACCTGGTGAGCCGCCTAGAGAATTAACCAAGATTGTAAAGTGCGTAAAGTACTACTCATACTGGGAGTTTGACACAAAAGAAAACTATGGCAAGGCTATAAAAATCTTTTTCGAAAACTACAATAAAGATCTGCAAAAACTGCTGATTGCACCTTTTGATATAAATTTGGGATATTCTGTTTAAGAGATTTGTAAATCGGAGTCTGTCGAAGCATTATATTCCAGGATAATAGAATAAACAGAACAAAACTATGGAGAGTACACTATGAAGGATTTAGGAGCAAAAGCATTTTCTTACGGATATGCATCGCCGGTATTGATGGCAGCAACATACAATGATGACGGTACGGTCAATGTGATGAATCTTCATGAGGTGGCAAGAACCAATGCAGGAGACCTGGCATGCTGCATCGGTAAGCCGAAGAAGACTCATGAGAATATCGAAAAGAGAAAGGCATTTACCCTAACTCTTGCAAATGAATCGTTAATGAAGGAAATCGACTATCTCGGTACAGTCTCCGGATATAAGGTTCCGGATAAGTTTGAGCGGACAGGATTTAAAGCTGAAAAGAGTAAGTTTGTTGATGCTCCGATAATTGTGGGAAGTCCTGTGGTCATTGAATGTGAGCTTATCGAGTTTGTTGAGACAGAGAATTTCACAACAGTGCTTGCTAAAGTTGTTAATATGGCGGCTGACGAATCCGTGCTCAGCGAAAACGGTAAAATAGATACAGGAAAGATAGGAATGATCTTCTATGAATCCTTCAGCAACAGCTATTACAAGCTTGGTGAAAAGGTCGGAAAAGCATGGAGTGAAGGAAAGGTATTCGTGGAATAATGAAACCTGTGGTTGTTGATCAGATTGTATTCTATGGTATAGTGCTATGAATAATATAAAGCTTGTTCCTTTAGAGGATAGTGACAGAGAACAATTTATACTGGATAATCAGGAAGCGTTTAACTACGGTGCGCTAAAAGAGTTCGGACGTAGGGATGATCATTTTGAAGAGGATGAGCAGATCATATCCAGAGAGACGATCGAAAAGTCTATTGACAGCGGTGAAGCTTACCGTATCATGCTGGATGGCAGACCGGTTGGCGGGGTGATCATCAGTGTTGAGGGCGAAAAAGGTGATTTGGATATTCTTTTTACATCACCGAAGGAACATAGCAAGGGAGTGGGATATGCAGCGTGGTGTGAGGTAGAGAAACTCCATCCCGAAGTTAAGGTCTGGGAGACGGTTACACCGTATTTTGAGCAACGTAATATCCACTTCTATGTGAACCGGTGCGGATTTCATATAGTGGAGTTTTATAACAAATACCATCCTGATCCCAATGATCCTGATGGTAAGCATATGGATCTGGACGATCAATTCCCGGATGGGATGTTCAGGTTTGAGAAGAGGCTTTAACTTACAGGCTAATATACGAGCTAGGATTGTATTATGAGGATTTTCGCATTAGAGCTTGATAATGATATCAAGGGTATAGATAAAAGAAAAGAATATATTGAGCAACTGATAGGCAAATTGGAGAAACCGGATCTGATTGTTCTTCCGGAGCTTGCGCTTTGCAGTTATATGGCCAGTCAGGAAATATGGAAATATGCTGATGATCAGGGAACTGATACCTCAGACTGGGCTATGACGATGGCTCAAAAATACGATACTTATATTGGGATCGGTTATCTCGATAAAGAAGAAGGGGACTATTACAACAGATATATGATCGCCGGGAAAGAGGGCGTTTGCGGAGTGGTCTCCAAGTCTGAAGGTGAATCTGCGGTTTTTAAAAGAGGCGACTTTGGAAGTATTATATCAACGCCCTTTGGAACAGTCGGTGTTGGCATTTGTTTTGATTCGAGAAGAAAGCACTTTTACGATAATGTTAAGGACGAAACTCTTTCTCTTATCCTTTTTCCTCATGGATGTCCGGCTGATCCAAAGAAACCCGAAAAGGAGCACAAGGAGAATGATACAAGATGCATGATGTATGTTAATGCTTTTGGTGTGCCTGTTGTATATGTTAACAGTGTGGGATCACTTGAATATATGCCGGGGAAGATGGGCGAATTAATGAAAAAAGCCGGTTTCCGTATGAATGGAATGAGTAAGATATATGCTTTGGAATCGAAAGAAATATATGGAGCCATTCCGGAAGCTGTTGCAGCGGATGTTGAGATTAATCCAAAGTCGCGTGTAAAAGATATTCGTTTTCACGGTGAAAATATTCTTCCGGGGAATTGGTTGTTTAAGCAATTTATACTGAAGCCTGACACTGAGGCCGGGATAAGGCTTTATGAAGCAGGCATATTGAGAGATAAGGGATAGTGGATTAAATTCAGGATAATCGACGAGGTATATATGAAGATAGAACATATTGCTATGTATGTGAATGATTTGGAAGCAACTCGAGCTTTCTTTATCAGGTATTTCGGAGGGGTGTCCAATGATGGATATCATAATGAATTAACGGGATTAAGATCATACTTTATCAGTTTTGATGACGGAGCAAGACTCGAGATCATGAATAAGCCGTCTATGGAAGATTCCGCAAAAACAGTCAATCGTACAGGATACATTCATATAGCTTTTTCTGTTGGGAGTGCTGAAGAGGTTGACCGACTGACAAGAGTATTTCGGGAAGATGGATATGAGATAATTAGTGGTCCTCGAACAACGGGTGACGGATACTATGAAAGCTGTATTGTCGGCATAGAGGGCAATCAGATAGAGATCACAGTTTGAATATCAGTTTTATTGTCGATGACAAATCGTAGTTTGTCGGGATAATGTTATAGTAAGTTAACTCGGAAGTTAATCGTACAAATTCCTGTTAGCCGGACTGATGTGTTAGCGTGTTATATTGAAATTTAAGGAGATGTTCACATGTTTTATAAGAAAGAATGTCCGGTATTAGAATATGATGATAATCCCATTGCCAAACTGAATCCGGAACACTTTTCAGGAGAAGGTTTTGATACGGACAAAATGGTGATCACTTTTTTCCCGGAAGTAATAGAAAAACTGTTGCTTCAGGGAAGGATCCAGCATTACTACACGATCCCGGGTGAAAACAAAGTGATTATTTACAGATTTACCGATAAAGCCGATGTTCTTATCACCCTCGGTCAGGTCGGCTGTCCTGCGTGTGCCGGAAACCTGGATCTGTTCAATGCCATGGGGATCAAAAGAGTAATGTTTTGCGGCGGCGGAGGTGTTCTGGACAAAAGCATTCAGGTAGGTCAGCTGCTGGTTGTTGATGGCGCGATCAGAGACGAGGGATTTTCCTATCAGTATATCCCGGCATCGCGGGTCATCAACACAGATCCGGCTGTCACAGAAAGGATCATTTCATATCTTGATGAAAATGACATCTCCTATCTGCGAGGTCTGGTATGGACAACCGATGCCATTTTTCGTGAAACAGCAGACAGGATCGCGCTGCGGAAGGAAGAAGGCGCAAAAATCGTTGAAATGGAACAGGCGGGATGTATCGCAGTAGCTCAATTCCGCAAATTTGCTTACGGTGCTTTGATATACGGCGGAGATGATCTGTCAGGTCAGGAATGGGACGGGAGAAAATGGCGAAGCAGAGAAGGCGTTCGTTATGATCTTGTTTATTTATGCGCAGAACTTGTTGAAATCATCTGATCGTCATATGTGCGTTTAAAAAAGAAGATGCAGTATTCATAATCATGGTTTTAACCGAGTGTAACTCGAGACGGTAAAAATGAAGATCAATGAAACATAGAAAATCGTAAATGGAGGATGTGACACTTTAAAGAAACGTATAATTACAATTATTGTAATAGTTCTGATCCTTTTGATCTTATTCCTTCCGATACCGCGCGGGATATATAAAGATGGGGAAACAAGAGATTACAGATCACTAACTTATCGAATTGTAGTTTGGAACAGATTTGTAGACCAGATTGATGCAGATGGCTCATTAGAAGAAGTTAGAACATATCATAAGACATCTGTTTTTTGGATTCCAGATAACTTCAAAAGTATCGATGAACTTTGGAAAATCGAAACGGAG
>CACZSY010000266.1 GCA_902783965.1 uncultured Lachnospiraceae bacterium | reverse complement strand
TCCGCTTTAGCGTTCCTCAGCTTTTCAAGATCATTGTCAAATGCTTTCACTAAAAGCTTTGCATTGGAAAGACCTACGTTCGGAATGCCGAGGGCATATACGAAATTAGCCATATCCACAACAGATGATCTTTTAACGGCCTCCATTATATTGTTATATGACTTTTTGCCGAAACCTTCAAGCTCTACGATCTCATCTTCAAATCTGTCAAGTTTAAAGATATCAGCAGGTTCTTTTATGAAACCTTTGTCTATAAATTTTTCGATGGTCATCTGGGAAAGCCCGTCAATGTTCATACAGTCCCTGCTTACAAAATGTGTAAAATGCATTATCTGTTTTGCTGGACAGTCCCTGTTCGGACAGACAAGAGTCTGGGTTCCGTTCTCATCCATTATCACTGTCTCGGTCTGACATACAGGACATTTCTTCGGTATCGGCGCGCCGCCCTTTTTCGTTTTATTTTCGCTGATCTGCGGTATTATCATATTGGCCTTATAGACGCTTATAGTATCCCCGATGCCAAGTTCAAGTTCCCTGACTATGCTTACGTTATGAAGACTTGCCCGGCTTACGCTCGTGCCTTCAAGCTCCACCGGTTCAAATATCGCTATAGGATTGATTAGTCCTGTTCTCGAAGCGCTCCACTCAATATCCAAAAGAGTGGTTTCGGCGGTCTCATCCTGCCACTTAAAAGCTATGGAATCCCTCGGAAATTTTGCCGTGGTCCCAAGACTTGCGCTGTATCCGATCTCGTCAAGAGTAAGCACCAGCCCGTCTGACGGAAAATCATTCTCCGGTATCTTCGCCTCAAACTCCCTTACGGCCTCTTCAATATTATGTGAATCAACCCTTCTGCTTTCGACCGTATCGAAGCCAAGTCTTTTAAGCCATTCCATTCCTTCATGCTTGGAATCCTTAAGATCCGGAAGGCTGTCGGTCTTTGAAGGTTTCGCGTCAACCAGGGTAAATGCATAGAAATAAACATTTCTTTCCGCCGTTATCCTGCTGTCCAGCTGTCTTACGCTTCCTGCGCAAAGGTTTCTCGGATTCTTATACTTCGCGGCCTCGTCGCTTCTTTCGCTGTTGATCCTTTCAAATTCAGAATAAGTGATCACAGCTTCTCCACGCAGCGTAAGGCTTCCTTTAAAAGGTATATTGAGCGGAAGATTATTAAAAGTCTTCGCATTGGCTGTTATCACTTCGCCGACAGTTCCGTTGCCTCTGGTCACGGCTTTGTTGAGGCTTCCGTCCTCATAACTCAGCACAATGGTAAGACCGTCGAGCTTCCATGAAAGATATCCTGCATGCCCCGATAAAAACTGAGCAAGTACTGGCACTTCCTTGGTCTTATCCAAAGAAAGCATCGGCTTTTCGTGAACCTGCTTGGGAAGTTCGCTCAATACCTCATATCCGACCTTCCTCGTCGGGCTTTTGGCAAGCACCATACCCGTCTCGTTTTCAAGAGCCGCAAGCTCATCGTAGAGTTTGTCATATTCCAGATTGCTCATGATCTCAACGCTGTCCTGATAATAAGCCTTAGCCGCCTTATTAAGTATTTCCGTAAGTTCTCTGATCCTTGCTGCCTTATCCGTCATTTTCATCCTCCGATATTCTGAAGAAGCTCTCCCAGTTCTTTTTCGTCAAGTTCCCTGTAACTTCCCTGCTTAAGATCTTTTAGTTCAATATTTATTATACGCACTCTGTTAAGCTTTACCACTCTGTAACCAAAGTATTCGCACATTCTCCTTATCTGTCTGTTAAGCCCCTGTGTCAGGATTATGCGAAAGCTTCTGCTGCCCGTCCTGATCAGCCTGCATGGTCTTGTAACAGTATCAAGGATGGGAACGCCTTTCTCCATCCTTGATATAAATTCATCGTCAAATGCTTTATCTACCCTTACTTCATATTCCTTCTCATGCATATTGCTGCCTTTAAGTATTCTGTTGACAAGACTCCCGTCATTGGTAAGCAGGATAAGCCCTGTCGATTCCTTATCAAGCCTTCCAACAGGATATATCCTTACCGGATAATCAATGGCGTCCACTATATTATTCTTGTCATTACAAGTAGTACATACTATTCCGGCAGGTTTGTTATATGCGATAACCACTCTCTCTGGTTTTGAGCTGCCAACTCTTTTACCATCTATCAGAATCGTGTTGGCAGGTCCCGCCAGCATACCCATGACGGCCTTTCTGCCGTCAACGGTTATCCTTCCGGCTTCTATCAGCCTGTCGGCTTCCCGTCTTGAACAGATACCGAGACTGCTCAGATATTTATTGAGTCTTAATTCTTCTTCCAATCATAGCCTCCGCTTAATCCGTTATCCATCACTATCGTCTCGCCGTTGATGTCGGCCTTGCCGTTGACGATGGTCTCGCCGATGACGATGGTCTCGCCGTTGATGTCGGCTTTGCCGATGACGTCGGCATTGTCGATGATGTCGGCTTTGCCGATGACGTCGGCTTTGTCGATGATGTCGGCTTTGCCGATGACGTCGGCTTTGTCGATGATGTC
>CACZSY010000265.1 GCA_902783965.1 uncultured Lachnospiraceae bacterium | reverse complement strand
TGACCCACTCCGAATATGTGGACTGGTAATATCTGGGCAAGCGAAAACCCTCAGGCTGACTGAGGGTTAAAATATATAGGAAGTTAAAGCCGTATCCACTGCCCGATTAATCTGCTTGACATAATATCTTTTATCAAATATAATATGATAAAAGATAAAAAGGAGGTCTCATTATGAATTTCTATGATTACAGCGTTACAACACCGGCGGGTGAAGAGATTTCAATGAAGAATTACGAGGGCAAGGTCGTATTGGTCGTTAATACGGCAACCGGCTGCGGTTTTACCCCGCATTATAAAGATCTTGAAAAAATGTATGAGGATTATCATGACAAGGGATTTGAGATTATAGATGTTCCCTGCAACCAGTTCGCTGGACAGACTCCGGGTACAGATGAAGAGATACATGAGTTCTGCGCTCTGCGCTATAACACCCGGTTTCCTCAGATGAAAAAATCCGATGTCAACGGTGAGAACGAGCTGCCGCTGTTTACTTTTCTTAAGGAACAGCAGGGATTTAAAGGTTTCGGGAAAGGCCCTAAAGCTATCGCGATGGGAGTTATGCTTTCAAAGATAGATAAGGATTATAAGAACAATCCGAACATAAAGTGGAATTTTACCAAATTTATTGTAGATAGAAAAGGAAATGTAGTTGCGAGATTTGAACCTACTGAGAAGATGGAAAATGTCGCTGAATATGTTAAGGGGTTACTGTAGATCATGTCACAGGAATATGAACAGCTTTTATTAAGTAATCAGTTATGTTTTCCGCTTTATGCATGCGGAAGAAAAATAGTTGGTTCCTATACACCGTTTCTTAAGCCGTTGGGTCTTACTTATACTCAGTATATAGTTTTTATGGTGCTTTGGGAAAAAGAGAGCGTAAATGTGGGGCAGCTCGGCGCTATCCTTCATCTCGATGCCGGTACACTTACGCCTCTTTTGAAGCACCTCGAAAAAGAAGGATATGTTACAAGGGAGCGCTCGAAGGAAGATGAGCGCATCACGATAGTGAACATAACCGAAAAAGGAAATGAGCTTAAGGAAAAATGCAGGGAGATACCGATGAAGGTTGCGTCGCTCAACAATAATCTGAGCGAAGAAGATGCGAAACTGCTTTATGGGCTTTTGTATAAATATTTGAAGTCGTGAAGATTTGGTGATACCTGATGTGTTTTCGCGCCTTGAAATATGTTTCGTGTTTCACGCCTTGGAAAATGTTTCGCGCCTTGAAATATGTTTCATGTTTCGCGCCTTGGAAAATATTGTCATACTTTTATATAAGGAGAATTCAGAAAATGAATGATAATAAAGACATTTCCACAGCTGTTGCCGACAGGGGCAGCGTTATAGTAAAGACAAGCATTATCGGAATCCTGACCAATGTTATTCTCGCGGGCTTTAAAGCTATGGTCGGAATGATGACAGGTTCCATAGCTGTTGTTCTCGATGCCGTAAATAATCTTTCCGACGCCATGTCTTCGGTCATAACGATCATCGGAGCAAAGCTCGGCGCAAAACAGCCGGATAAGAAACATCCTCTCGGATATGGAAGGATAGAATATCTCAGTTCCATGACGGTGGCGATAATTGTGATCTACGCGGGCGCGACTTCGCTGATAGAATCCGTCAAAAAGATCATTTCACCCGAAGAAGCGGATTACGGAATGGTTTCGCTTATAATTATATCGGTTGCGATAGTTGTAAAGCTTGTGCTTGGAAGATATGTAAAGTCGCAGGGCGAAAAAGTCAATTCGGGCGCGCTTATCGCTTCCGGTTCGGATGCTTCGTTTGATGCTGTGCTCTCGGCTTCGGTGCTGGCATCGGCAGTCATTTACCTTGCGCTGGGACTTTCGCTTGAAGCCTATGTTGGAGTTGTAATAGCGGGAGTGATAATAAAAGCAGGTTTTGAAATGCTTGGCGAGACCATAGCGGATATAATCGGGCGCAGGGGAGATCCGGAAAAAAGCATCGAGATAAAACGCATCATAAATGAGGAACCTGAGGTCAGAGGCGCTTATGATCTTACGCTTTTTAATTACGGTCCGGATAAATTCTATGGTTCCGTACATATTGAACTTCCGGATCAATACACTGTAGATAAGGTTGATGAGATAACCAGAAGAATACAGCTTAAAGTCTATCAGGGGACGGGAGTTATACTTACCGGAATCAGCATTTATTCATATAATACCACGGATGATGAAGCGGCAAAGATCAGAGATGCGGTAAGAAACTGCGTACTCGCGCATGAGTGGGCGCTGCAGCTGAATCTGTGATAAACCGTCTGAGCACATTTCCACTTTGTAATCGCCTGATCCAAGAGACCCACTGAGATAATATTGTTGATTTGTCATGGAATTGTCATGGTAAAGATGGTATTATAAACGGTAGTATCATTAATAATGAAAGAAGGCGTATTATGGAGAAAAGATTTAAAAAAATGGTTTCGTGGCTTTTGATAGTCTGCATGATCTGCATTAATATCATGCCGGCTATGGCTGCAAAAAATGTTCAGATCCTTACAAATGATGAAACAGTGACAAGGATTTCTAATCCGGACAATGAACCGGGCCAGGCCGACGGCCTTAAGTCTGGCGGCGACAGAGCGTCGGGCTATGGATGGGCGATGGCGGAACGTGGAGACTATATCTATATAGGAACGTGGAAAAATACTGTAGGCGCAGTACTTTCCGCTTATATACTTCCTGCGCTGAAACAGAAGAAGGTTAGTTCAGATCTTTTCTGGGCGCTCGTGGACGTAGTGTGCAATGGAGACGTTGCGGTACCTACTGCCGGCTGCGGCGGCGAGATCCTCAAGATGAATAAAGAAAATCCGGAGGATATCGAAACGGTCTTTGAATCTAAAGATGGTTTCAGAAGCGCTGTGGTCTTCGGAGATGATATTTATTTTTCTTCTTATGCAGCATTATCGGATAATCCGGCGACTATCTACAAAGTCGACAGTGAAGATAATGTAACCCCTGTATATGAGACATATCAGGGCTCGAGCATGAGAGCAAATGCTATTCTTGACGGAAAGCTTTACTTCGCCGGAACTTATGTGCCGGAAGGTACTGTAGTCAAAGAAGGTCATGCGGTGCTGGCGGTGATCGAGAAGCATTCGGATGACGACGGCTGGGATCTTGTTGCGGATGATTCTGATTTCGGAGAATACTGCGATGATCCTTTTGTTAACGCAATGGCATCCAGCCCGGTCTGGGATATGATCGTTTATAAGGGCGAGCTTTATGTGTCGATACCAGGATCAAGAGGCTATGTCATCTTTGCGGGTCATCCGGCAGGGTCAGGAGAAACTGCCAATGAATACGGCTGGTGCTGGCGTGAGATCGTTGGTAAGAACAACGGCGTCAATTATCCGGGCAACGCCAATAATGTTGAAGAACAGGATTTCGCATATGATGAAGGAGGATATTCGGGAGAGAACGAAGCAGGATATCTTTCTGTAGCCGGAGCTTTTCAGGTATTTAATGATGAGCTTTATATCTGCGACGTTGATCATGTTGCATTGGCTACAATTAATGTTGTAAGCGGAATGATCAAAAAGTTTATAGCTCCTCAAAACTATGATGCGGTCAAGACATGGAAAGCGTTATACAGTACCATGAATCACCCTCAAAGGATGTGGAAACTCGGTGAAGACGGACGTTTTGCCGAGGCAGAAGGCTTTACCGCGCTCATGAAGGGAACCTCCAATGAATATATCTGGAGAACTGCGGTTTATGATGGTGAACTTTATATCGGAACCCTGGATTCCAAGGTATTTACCAATTACATAACGCCGTTTTCCGGTGCCAATATCCTGGATATGTCCGCTCAGGAATGGCAGAAAGAGATTGAATACTTAGGCAGGCTTGCGAAGATCCTTATAGGCTCCGGAAAGCTTGATGATCTGAAAGGATCAGGATTGCTTGATAATATACCAGGATATGGATTACTTAATGATCTGATCGAGCTGGGAGTATTTGATAATGTAGATATCACGGAAGAAGATATCGATAAAGCAGTGAGCCGGCTCAGCAGCTTTGTGAAATGGTGTGACGGCGTCAATAATGCTCTTGACGAAATGACGATCAGTGATCTGATGAAAGCTCTTGTACCGGACAAAGAGGAAGTCATCGGTTTCCTTGAAAATGAAAAGAACGGTTCCGGTAAGATCGCAGAAGTGATCGACATGATCATTAAGGAACTTAAAAAACTTAAGGACGATGAATCAACGATCCGCTCGATGCCTCCTGTTGTCGTTATGACGATAAACAATATAGCAGAAGGAGGCACTAAGGAAGATGTCGCTGGACTGATCGAGATCATCAAGATGTATGTCATTATGAAGATAAATGACATTGAAAATGAAAAGATCGATAAAGAGACCATAACGAAAGCCGTTAACGATATTGATTCTGCTAAAGCGTCAAGAGTGCTCTTCCCGCTTATCATAAAACTTGCTTCAACTGAAGCATGGCAGAAGTTTTATCCGGTATTTTCTGAAAAATGGGAAGAACTGTGTAATAACGGATTTGAGGGCGTAACGTTTGCAAAGGCATTTTTAGAGAGTTTAAATACGGATAATGAGGATATACCTTGGGATGATATCATTGACCTTGTCGATATCATTTATGATAATTCGATAGCTGATGATATTGGAGCTGCTCTTAAAAGTTATGGCAGTATGACGGTCGCAGCATTTAAGCAGCTTGCCAAAGAAAAGATCAAACAGGCACTGGATCTGCTGGATGAAGAGGATGTTCAAAATGCTGTAGCAAAGATGCATTCTTTCCTTGCAGAACAGTTTGGCATGGATGCGGCAGCTTTCAAAAATCTCCTGGATTCAATAGAGACGCTTGATGATGATTCGCTTGTGGCGATGCTTCAGTATACGATAGAGCCTATGATCGATGTGATGATCAACAAGCAGCTTGAAGAAGTTGATGATGAGAAACAGATCATGCTTATCGAAAGGCTCAGGACAGCTGTTAAGGATGAGATCAGCCAGCTTACGCCGGAACAGTATGGGACTCTCGCAAAGCTGCTTAAAGATTCCATGGTATTTGTCAATCCTAAGATCGATTATGATGCGCTTAAGATGTACTTTGAGATCACGAAGCAGTTAAGAAATGATGCTCAGGGCTTTGATATCATAAAAACGAGTGATGGAGTAAACTTTGAGACAGTTACTGTCGACGGTTTCGGCGATAAATGGAACTATGGCGCGCTCAGGTTCCTTCCTACCGATGAAGGAATGTATATCACAACTGCAAATCCTTTCTATGGAGCTCAGATGTATCTGTTAAAGCACGGAAATGACGGAAGTGATGACATAGAAGAGATTGATGATACGAAGCCGCCTTACAGTTATGCGGATTATCAGGGCATATCCTTAGAGGAGGCAAGCGAGGCTTATGATCTTGCCCATCCGGAATATGGCAAACTGTCCCTCGATACATATCCTGATCTTATCAAGGGTACAGCATACACAAGACTTGTAGATACAACTTCAAGATTCGTATCAGAAGAAACCAATGACGATGTACCGATGGTTTATTACTACAGTGATCATTTCTTTGATTTTCCGGCGACGGAATTTAATCCGCATCTTAATACCTTAAGCACTGTTCTTTCGTCTGCATCTGTTGCAAGCCACCGCGCCGAAGGTTCGGATGAAGAAAAAGAAGCGGGAGAAATAGACATTTATAAAAATAAGAGCCGTAATGTTCAGGAGATGCTTTATAAGATGGGCTTTGAGGATATTTATATAAATGACTCCTATATGCAGAAGCCGTCGCTTGATTCACTTGGACTTGTTATTGCTCATAAAAAAATAACCGACGCCGATGGAAATGAATCAACGCTTGTTGTGCTGACTCCGAGAAATGCAGGATATCTGGATGAGTGGTACAGTAATTTTGATGTCGGAACGGAAGGCGATCACAAGGGATTCCGTAAAGAAGCCGAGATGGCGTATGAAGAGCTTCTAAAATATATTGAAGATAATGGCATCACCGGAGATATTAAGCTCTGGCTGACCGGAAGTTCAAGAGGAGGCGCCGTTACCAATATCCTTTCGGGAATGCTTAACGATTCGGACAAAATAAGTGCTCTTGGAATAGAGAAGGAAGATATCTATTCTTACACCACAGCGTCTACGAGAAGCGTTTATGTCTATGATGATAACGGAGAAGACAAAGAGGTTCATTCGGAAAAATACAGCAACATCTTTAATGTAGTCTATGATTTCGATATGGTTGCAGCTGTAATGCCGGATATCGACAACGACCGGGGATGGAATTTTGAAAGATACGGTCAGGATCTTGTGATCTCGATGGGCGACAGCGCCGATGAAGAGGATCCGACATATCAGGCGTTTAAGGGATACCTTAAAGAGTTTATGATGCAGATCCTTGTGCTCAATCCGGCTTGTACCTATTTCGGTGAGAATGGAACCGCAGATGATTATCTTCCGCTTGGATACAAAGAGACCGCTCTTAATATTGGTCTTTCGAGTGTTCCGGAAATCCTTGACGAAGCGCTGAATGAGGACCTCATCGACGATGAGACCTATATGGAACTTGCGACGGAGTATGCAAAGATCGCTGAAGAGGCCGGAAAGATCATAAATGAACTGGCCGGAAATATCGACGAAAGTCTGCCGGATGATCCAAATGTTTCGAAGATAGTAAAAGACAGCGCAGACTTCTTT
>CACZSY010000264.1 GCA_902783965.1 uncultured Lachnospiraceae bacterium | reverse complement strand
GCACCTGCATCAATACATTCTCTAAGATAAGTCTTAACATAACCCTGAACCTTAGTGTTCTCCGAGTTAAGATCCGGAAGTCCACCCATGCTTCAATGGGTGATGCTGTAACGGCTGCCGTAATTGATCTCCTTATTCCACTGATCATGCCAGCATGCCGAATCGTTTCTGATTTCATCAGGGATCGTACTTGCAAGGTCGTATCCTTTGTTATTTCCCAGATGGTTGGCTACGACGTCAACGATTACCTTGATACCGTACTTGTGAGCTTCAGCACACATTGCAGAAAATTCTGCCTTGGTTCCGAGTGCGCTGTTGCCTGTGTTGTCAATCGTGAAATTTGCCGGCTGGTAGTAAACCCACCATACCTCATTTGTCTTTCCTTTAGTTCCTTCTTTGGCCTGCTGGATAACCGATGTCTGAACCGCAGTATAACCTGCTTCCGCTATCGCCTGCATGTTGTCTTTAATGTTATTAAAAGACCACTGCCATGCATGGAGAATGACACCCTCCTGAACGGTATCCATCAAACCATAGTCCGAAGCCGAATCCTGAGTATCTGCTGTATATTCAAAAACGCTGCTGTAAACTGTACTGTCATCAGCAAGCGCCTTTGCAGGACTAAATCCGGCAAACGCAGTGCTGAATACCAAAGCAAATGCCATCAGCATACTCAGAAATCTTTTGGAATTTTTGTTCATGCTATACCTCCTTAATTCATTTTTTTTAGGTAAAACCCTTTTTCTTACTCTATATTTTATCATTGTTTAATAGTGATTTTCAACAATATAAATGTGAAATAATTGTGTTCTTACAGGAAAATTTACTATAGATATCTTATACGCAAACAGGGTCATTAAAGGGTAAACAGGCTCTTGCGCAGGAATGCGAAGAACCTGTTTATCTTTATGACCCTGTTGTCATCATATGATAATGCAGATAACTCCTCCGCTGCTCTCATTAACGAGTTTTTGGAGCGTCTGCTGCATCTTCTCTTTTGTTTCCTTGTTGATCCTGTCAATCTTTGATCTCATCCCCTCCTCTACCAGCTGTCTGATTGATTTTCCGAATATATTCATATCCCAGTAGCCGTCAGGATCAGCTTCTCTTCCTTTATTGATATATTCAATAAGATCGTCAGCCTGCTCTTTGGTTCCGACGATCGGCGCGATCTCGGTTTCGATCCCGGCATTGATAAGATGTATGGACGGTGAGGACGCCGTTATCTTTATACCGTATTTACTTCCGTGTCTTATCAGCTGCGGCTCGCTTATCGTAACGGAACCCATATCGGGAGTCATTACTCCGTAGCCCGAAAGATTGACATCTGCAAGCGCGTCATTGAATTTTTCCGTGGAGATCCTATTGCCTGAAAGGATCTTTAATTCCTCAACAAGTTCATATTCATTTCCTATCTTTAACCCCGTAAGTTCGCTTATGATGTCATAATAACAATTATCCTTAAGAATGAACTTAAAGCTGACTTCTCCCGAACTTAAGTCTATCTTCTCTTTATCAAGTCCGGCGACATACGTATGCTCATTTTCATTATCGGTAAATTCCGCTGCATCCCTTATATGTATGAATTCATCAATTCCGGCTCTTGCCATTGACAAAAGTTCTTTTTTGACCGGATGCTGTCTGTCAACAAGTTTTAACCATGCCGGCATATTGAAGGTTATGCGCGATATACGAAATTCCATTAATATATCTTCCATTATCGCGTTGATATCCTTCATATCCATAGTCATTACATTTAGCGGAACAACGGGAACCCCATAGGCTTCCTTCATCTTTTTGGCTTCATTTATCGCTTCATTGGACTTAGGCCTTTTTGTGTTAAGGATGACTATGTAAGGTTTGGACTGACCGGCCAATCCCGATACGGCTTTCTTTTCCGCTTCCTCATAGGAGACTCTCGGAATATCGAGGATCGTTTCATCGGCAGTAATGACGATTCCTATGGTTGAATGTTCCTCGATAACCTTTCTTGTTCCGAGCTCGGCTGCTTTAGAAAACGGTATCTCCTCATCCGACCACGGTGTCTGAACCATTCTTTCCTTATCTTCGCCGTCTGTTATCCCCGCTCCGTCCACTATGAAGCCCACACAGTCAATAAGTCTTATATTCACCGGACAGCCGCTGTGAAGCTCGATCGAAACACTGTCCTTTGGAACAAATTTCGGCTCCGTCGTCATAACGAGCTTTCCGTTTCCGCTCTGCGGCAACTCGTCAACCGTCCTGCTCCTAACATTTTCATCTTCTATCCTCGGTATCACGCAAAGATCCATAAATCGTTTTATAAAAGTTGATTTTCCGCACCTTACCGGTCCAACAACTCCTATATATATGTCACCATTGGTTCTGGCCTTGATATCATCATATATATTGAAGGATACGGCCTGTTTTTCATCCATAAAAAGACCCCCTTTTATCACATATTAAATAATATGATAAAGGGGGTGAAAATATGAAAGAAAATGATCATGATTAGATTAATGACACAATTATTTCGCATTATTCTTTTCTGTTAACAATGACTTTCCATCAATAGTACCTTCTACTATTCCTATCATGTTTTTCCCAATCTTTACCTCAACCTTACCTCTTATATAAATTTCCTGAAAAGCATTCATAACTTCTTCTCCGTGGTTAAACGGATAAGAGTATTCCGCTTGATATAATCATCTACATCTTTGTATTCTAACTTAGTGATATATGCCGCATACTCTTTCTTTCATGCACATGAGCGGCGTAAAGAAGATGTCGGATGATACTGACCGCCTACCCACGCAAGGCGAGTAGGGAAGATGTCATATATTGGTTATTAATTACTGTTTTCTTGATAATTCAGGAACATCTTTATTATTTAAAATATCAGATATCTTTTTACCACCCTGCCAGTAATATCCATTACCATTTGAAGTATACTTGGATTTTTCCCAAAATGAGATTTCTTCTTCATTTAGAGGATAATGATATGATATTTTATAATAATCATTTGAATTTGAATTTGAGTTTTTCAATTTGAGCGCTACAGAATACACTTCATCTTTTTTAAATATAATTGGTCCTTCATTACTACCTTCATAATTATATTCATATTTTGTCGACAGATTTATTTCAAACCACATAATATTATTATAAGTAATTGAATTTTTACTATTGTTTATCACCTCTGAAATATTACTTATATCTTTTAGATAAAAGTATCCGCAAGGATTTCCGAATATTGCTTTTATTCTATCACCCACATCTAAATTACTTTTATTGTAAAGTTGTGCAATTTTAGTAACTTCAAATTCATATATTATTAAACCTTTATTATTTTTATTAATATAGTATTTGGTATTTAATAATTTGACATTTCCCAACATGTAATTTATGTCTTTATCCTTATCTAAAAGGTCATAAATCGAATCACTTATAGGCTCTGCCTCTACTATACCACCATAATTATCAGAAAAACTATTCATTATATCTTCATAACTAAGAGGTTTTTCATTAGTATTATCAATCGTTTGTTGATTTTCAATATTTTCAGTATTATCTTTATTATCATTATTTATTCTATTTAAACCACAAGATGTAAGAATTAATAATATTGTTATTTGTATACATAATAGATTTTTTTTCATATAAATCATCTCCTAATTCCATTTATTCCTTAAATTTATAATATCATGATTTTTTATTTCCATACATGCAAGATTAAAAGGTATTCCAACTTCATATAATGAAGGATCTCCTTGATTCATAATAGATATAATACAGTTGTCGTTAGAATAATTATTTCTACCGTAAGTATTATTAATTAAATTATTACCGTCTTTAGGATGTGCTAATTTAAGCGCATGCCCTATTTCATGCATTATTACTTTTTTTCAAAAAACAGGATTATTTTTTAATGTATTTGAAGAAGAAGAATCTGTATTTAAATAAATATTAATTAGTACTTTCCCAACCAATGAGACTATATCGTCCATAGCCCTTGGTTGATGCCTCTTTTTTCGCAGGTACAGGTCTTACGATATCAGCCTGTACCACCAGTGTTTGTTATTACCTTGGGCTTGTTTTTGCTCACCAAAGGGCGACCGCGTTTGCGTTTGCCTTCGGCTTGAATCACTATCTACTTTTTGACCGTAGACATATTCTTGCTTCCTTTGTATTTTAATTAATGGAAAGGTAATGTGGAATTTCTGAAATAAAACTTTCGATTCACCTCCTGTTCGATTATTTCAGAATCTGCTTCAGTTCTGATTCTTTAAAAGAATGATAGCATATTTAAGCTCACTTTTATTAAATATTGCGTAATTGGTCGGTTTTTGTGCGTAATTGGTCATTTTTTCTCTTGTTTTTTTGAACCGGCTATTTTTTACACGCTCCATCCGTTCATACTTACATCTTCACCGCCACCTTTCTCAGCAAGCGGCATTCCGACTCTTTTCCTTATTATCTGCGCCAGTTTAAGCGAATTAAAATCAACGAGCTCAGTCCTTATCTTATCTTTCTTAAGTATGTCATAAAACCTCGTCAGTTAAGATTTTGATAACTATGTTTTAATCCTTTTGAACGTATTATCTCATTTGTTACAGGATCAACAATGCAACTGCAACTCAGACTTGAACCACTCCGACTGAGTTGTATAATTCATAAAATAATTACGTAAGTTTCTTTCTGAAATTTCCGTCAATCCGCACACCTTCATTTTCTACTATAAAAGCATGTTCATCATATTGTCTTATTATCGCCTTAAGCCTTGCCACTTCATACTGGCTTACATATATAAAAAATATCCTCACCGGCTCACCTGTAAATATTCCTTTCGCGTTGATCTCTGTCATGCCTCTGTTAAGCCTTCCCATTACTTCAACTTCCATAGGTTTGGTATCTTTCAGTTTTGTAATGACCGTTACCTGTGTGCTTATATTCTGCGTATGTATCTTGTCTGACGCTATAGAATTAAATACCGAATAAATCAGCGAATATATAACTGTCGGTATATCGAACAGGAAAAGCATGATAGTATAAAGGACGATATTGGTGCCAAGGCTTATCTGTCCGACGCTTCCCTTTCCGCGCGTCATTATAATGAGCATTCCTATTATGCTCATTCCGCCGTCGCATCCGCCCATCCACAGGATTATACCGATACCCGCGCCGCAAAGCATTCCCGCGACAACTATGTTAGTAAGCTTATCTTCCATAAGCATAACATCGGGAATAGGAATTATCGAAAGAAGTATCGTTATGGAAGTAACGGCGAATACCGTCTTAAAAATAAATCTTTTCCTCATCTTCTTTGCCGCCAGCACGAGACCGGGAATATTAAAGATATAATAAAGAACCGCCGATATATTAAAGCCGCCGAACGCAATGCCTGCTCTTAAAAAAAGCGACTGTATGAGCTGGGCAAAGCCCATCATACCGCCGGAGTAAAGATTAAGCGGACGAAGAAAACAGTTAAGTCCGATCGCATAGACAAAAGAACCGAAAAAAATCACAGGAAACTTAAGGCTCTCCCTTTTGAGAACCCTGGTTCCTGTGTCGTTTTTCTCAATCTTCTCTTCTTCGATTATAACTAGTTCTTCTACGGATTTTTCTTTTTCCATGTAGGGCTCCTTTCTTGACAGGGCTGGAGGCTCTTTGTTTGTTGTTCTAAGTTGTTTTAATCAGTTTATATATTACATTATAATACGGTTTTATGCATGGTGTCAAAAGAGATGTGAGATTACCACCTATAATTGGTTTCCTTCCTCTCAGGTGGTAATCCCTGTTAAACAAGGCGAAGCATGTCACGAAAACTGTATTTATTTCTGAATCCACCAACAATATTATAACGGAGTTCTCTTCGCTCCACCCCACGCGAAGAAATACTTCGTATTCCTTCGCATTTCGCGGAGTTCTCTTCGCTCCACCCCACGCGAAGAAATACTTTGTATTCCTTCGCGTGGGGCGTAGGTTCCTGCTTCGCAGGAACCTACCATAAGAAAAAAAGGAATACAGCCCTTGCAAGCAAGGCTGTATTCCTTCCTTTCTTAATAAGCGAAGAGGAACCCTACCATTCCATGTTATAAAACTCTGAGCTTTTGGCTCTTGTTATGAGGTCGTCTAAGGCTTCTTTTGCTGATTTGTTTTCAAACAGGACTCTATTGATCTCTTCAACTATCGGCATTGATACGTTGTATTTCTCTGCAAGCATCTTTACGGCCTTTGCAGAATATATTCCCTCTACTACCTGCTTCACCTTATCAACTGCTTCCTGCGTGCTCAAGCCTGTTCCTATGTAATAGCCTGCGTTATGGTTACGGCTGTGATTACTGGTGCAGGTTACGATGAGATCGCCTATTCCGGAAAGTCCGGCAAAGGTTTCCATTCTGCCGCCCATTGCCATTCCAAGTCTTGCTGTCTCTGCGATTCCTCTGGTCATAAGGGCTGCCTTGGCGTTATCGCCGAGTCCTAAGCCGTCTACGATTCCGGCAGCAAGTGCTATTACGTTCTTAATTGAACCGCCGAGTTCTATTCCTATTATATCAGGGCTAGTATATACTCTGAAATTCTTGCACATGAATACGTCCTGAACATACTCTGCACTTTCCTTGGTATCTGCTCCTACAACTACAGTAGTTGGTATACCGCGGCTTACTTCTTCTGCATGGCTCGGTCCTGAGAGTACGCAGATATCTGCCTGAGGTATCACTTCCTTTAATACTCCCGAGAGAGTTAAAAGAGTGCTTTCCTCAATTCCCTTACCGACATTAACGATGATCTGTCCTTCTTTTATAAACGGTGCAGCAAGTTTTGCAGTGCTTCTTACATAAACCGATGCAACAGCAAATACTATGATATCGCAGTCCGTACATGCTTTTTCAATATCAGGCTCGATAACGATATTATCCTTTAACTTAATACCTGGAAGTCTGTCAACATGTTCTCTTTTAGTAGTCAGTATCTCTATCTCTGACGGTACTGCCGACCATAGTTTGATATCATAATCCTTCTCGGCAAGCATTATAGCCAATGCCGTTCCCCAGCTTCCCGCGCCCAAAATACCTATATTCATTTTTACTGTTCCTCCTGACTGTTTTCATTTTCACCAAGGATCTTTTTCTTGCTTCCTATCTTATTCTCATTTCCTGCCAAAAGTCGTTTGATATTAGCCCTGTGCGTATAGAACGCCGATATGGTAAACAGTATAGCAAATATAACAAGTTCGGTGTAATTTCTGCTGTCTCTGGCGGTAATAGCTATGTAAGCTGAAAACAGTGTGCATATCGTCAGGGAGCCCACAGAAACATATTTAGTAGTATATACAACAAGTATAAATGAAACGAGGCAAATTATCAATATGATAGGGTCATAAATTAATATAACTCCGCTGGTTACAGCAATTCCCTTTCCGCCTTTAAAATTAAGCCAGAACGGATAATTGTGTCCTATGACAACGCCGAAACCTGTTATAAGTTTAATGGCTTCAATGTCCATATCATCTTTAAATACGAGCCACATGATAAGTATTGCTACGCACACCTTAAGCACATCTCCAAGATATGTGATGATACCGGCTTTCTTGCCAAGGGTTCTCATCGTATTGGTCGTACCCGCATTGCCGCTTCCGTAGTCCCTGATATCAATATGATTAAGCTTTCCTATAATATATGCAAATGATATGCAGCCAAATGCATATCCTACGATCATACATACAATAATGCTTATCATTTTCCGTTCTCCTTTCGTTCCCTGATTATAAATTTAAGGGATGTGCCCACGAAACCGAAAGTTTCCCTTATCTGGTTTTCAAGATATCTTAAGTAACTGAAATGCATCAGTTCTTTATCATTTACAAAAACAACGAATGTCGGTGGCTTGACTCCCGCCTGTGTCACATAGAAAATCTTAAGTCTCTTTCCTTTGTCTGAAGGAGGCTGCTTCATAGCGCAGGCTTCAGCTACTATCTCATTGAGCACGCCCGTCGCAACTCTCATCGAATTGTACTGGATCACGGTTTCAATCGTATCAAAAAGCTTATTAAGCCTTTGCCCTGTCTTTGCCGATATAAATATTATCTGTGCGTAAGGCATAAACGAAAGAACATCCCTTATATCTCTTTCGTATTCTCTGGTGGTCTTGTCATTTTTCTCAATTGCGTCCCATTTATTGACCGCGATGACAATTCCCTTGCCCCTGTCGTGGGCTATGCCGGCGATCTTAGCGTCCTGTTCAGTAATGCCTTCGACAGCATCGATGACAAGAACCGTCACATCACATCTTTCAACCGCCGTCACTGTTCTGATGATGCTGAACCTTTCAAGCTCCTCAGTGATCTTCGATTTTCTCCTGAGTCCCGCGGTATCTATAAAGATAAAATCATTTCCGTTATAAGAGACCTTCGTATCTATCGCGTCCCTTGTAGTGCCCGCGATATCCGATACTATAACCCTTTCTTCACCGAGCAGCTTATTGATTATCGAAGACTTGCCGACATTAGGTTTACCGACGATGGCTATCTTCGGGAGCTCTTCCTCGGCAGTTTCGGTTTCATCTTTTTCAAACAGCGCGGTTACAGCATCCAGCATGTCTCCAAGCCCCAGCTTTGACGCTGCCGATACCGGATACGGTTCACCGATCCCAAGGTTATAGAACTCATATACGTCCGGCATGAATTTATCAAAATTATCGACCTTATTTACTATGAGAATTACAGGCTTCATGGATTTACGAAGCATCTGTGCCACTTTCTGGTCAGAATCCGTAAGTCCCTGTCTTACATCTGTAATAAACATAATAACATCAGCTGTCTCAATAGCGGTTTCAGCCTGATTTCTCATATAAGTGAGCATTTTATCGTTCGAATCCGGTTCAATTCCGCCCGTATCTATTATTGTAAATTTATTATTCAGCCATTCTACATCAGCATAAATTCTGTCCCTTGTAACACCGGGATAATCTTTGACTATCGAGATACGCTCACCGGCAAGGGTGTTGAATAAAGTAGATTTACCCACATTAGGTCTGCCGACTATGGCAACTATCGGTCTGCTCATGTTCTTTTCCTTTCAGAAAATATTTCTTTTCCTAGTATAGTATTTACAAATGACTTACCGTCAGATTTTACAATATTGACCGGAATTTGTAAAGCCCTTTCAATATCGCTGACCCTTACGTCATCAAGCAGCACATCCTCGCCGCTTCGAAGGAGCGCCTGCGGCATCAGAAGCCTGTAGCCAAGGTCTCTGTCCTTAAGCTGCGCGATAATATCCTGACCTGTCAGAAGTCCCGCGACAGTTATGTTATGTCCGAAGAAATCATTTACGATAGGAACAACATCTATCTTAATATTAGGATATTTTTCATTGACCATATCGGCAAGCATCTTAATATTTTCATAGACCAGCGTTCCCGTGATCATAGTGACACTGTCTTCCTTTAACGAACCTCTGTGTTTTCCGAGTTCGGATATGACCTCTTCTATCAGCGAACGCACCATGCCTACGCCGTTTTCTATCTGAGGATAGCCTTCGTAG
>CACZSY010000263.1 GCA_902783965.1 uncultured Lachnospiraceae bacterium | reverse complement strand
TTCATCCATTCTATAAAGCATTAAACTTTTTTTAGCTTTACATTTGGCTGTAAAATACGATGTTACAGCCGAGCCGGAAGAAATTGTTATCAATACTGTATCTGCTAGATCTTCACATATTGCGATCAGTTCCCATGGAACAGAAGTATCCTTATTGGTATGATAACCAAGTGCTTCAAATCTGTTGACACTGTTTCTCGGATGTATCTTTATCAATATATTGTCTTTTCCTACAATAGACGCAATTTTTTTCACCAGCTCAACATCATTAATGTTGATACCATCTGCATAATATGATTCTTCAAAGAAAATAAACGGACGATCATACCTGTCATTTGATCTTTCGTAGTCATATATTTGCTTTAAATATCGAACTGTTCTGCTGTCTTTTGAGATCCGGGATATTTTATATATCTTAAAGTTATAATCCCATTCTTTTAACAGTTCCGGATTATAAACATAGAATCTTGATATATAATAGATCGATCTTTTAAACAGCTTATAGGCAATCTTGTAAATAAATCTTTTATCTTTAGCATAAGCTCTGTCAATACATGCTTTATAATAATCCGAGTACGCTACAAAACCATCCTCAAAAAAGTACAGATCACATTTCATTCTGTTATGCATATACTCAGCTATGCATGAAGAAGCTCCTTCGATATTGGCAAACATAAAAACATCATATTTGTGATCAGATAAAAAGTTATATTTCTTTTTTAGTTTTCTATTGTATATCCAGCCTAAAAAAGTGTACTTCCAGTCATCCCATACTAATTCTTTTGTCTCAATCGTAAAAACATTTTTAAATAATCCGCATTCTTTTGCCCGTTTCTGTAATGCTTTATAATCCTTAAGGTTATTGCTTAGTAAAAGATCTGTGTCAACATTATCAAAGTATTCCGAAGCTATATGTACAGCAGTTATCATTTGAAAGGCTGAACAACACATTATTAATACTCTCATATTCATATCATCTCATTAAGTCTTTCTTTATCTTTTTACGAAAAGTATTCATCATGCTGAAAGGTCTTCCCAGTCCTATGTACATAAGAACACTCAGGATCCTGTCTTTCCCTGATAGTCCGTCATACCTGATATAAACCGGAAAGCTCTTATTAAAGCTCTTTTTATACCAGTTAAAATCCTTCCTGTATTCCTTTTTCCCATTTTTTTGAGAATAGATCCTATACATCAAAGAGCAGCTGTATCTGCATAAAAGAATTAAGTAATCATCTTTTAACTCTTTAAATTCTTTTTCTACAAAGCTTTCAATTTTTAACAAATGTTCAATATATACATGAGCTTTTTCTGAATACGCAGAACGTGTGATACTGCCTGAATTCTGATAATAATTATAAAAAGGTCTACCAACATGTACTATTGTCTTACTTCTGGAAAATAATATCGGCATGATCACAAGATCTTCGTTAATCTCGCCTTCAGGAAATCTTATATTGTCAAAGATTTTTTTGGAAAAAACCTTGTCACATGCCGATTCATCTATACTTATACCGGTCAACAGGTTCCCGATCGCATCTGATGTATTAAATACCATCTTATTATCACAATTTTGTGTTACAACTTTCTTTCCGCTATCATAAATCTTATTCTTACCACAACAAGCTATATCTGCCTGATCATTTTCCATTTCAGATATCATGGATCTATACATATCCTTGCTGATGGAATCATCACCATCAACAAACGCAATTAATTCTCCATGCGAGTGATCCAGTCCTGAATTTCTTGCGCTTGCTAATCCCCCATTCATCTTATGGATCACAAGTATTCTGTTTTCCTTCTTCTGCCAGTTATCACATATTTCTCCTGACTCATCTGTCGAACCATCATCTACCAATATTACTTCTATATCATCATAACTCTGAGATAATATACTTTCTATGCATCTGTCTAAGTATTTTGATACATTATATACAGGAACGATCACAGATAACAGTTTTCCCACTATTATATATCCTCCGATTTCAGTAAAATTATTATTCTCCCTTGAGAATTGATTCGAGATGTCCGGCCTCTTTGTTAATATTAAAAACTGATCTGCTCATAAGATCACCACAACAACTGCGGTCTGTCTGCTCATTCGTATAGATTCTTTCAATCTCTTTAGCCCAGCTTTCTGCCCCGAGTTCTATCGATTTATAAAACACCCTGCCGGTTACATCAACCTCATGTGTTATAACATCGGAAATAACACACGGAAGTCCTGCAGTCTGTGCTTCTACTATAACATATGGTAATCCCTCATGTTTTGAAGGAAGGATAAATACATCCATCGCCTGCATCAATTCATTGACATTCGTCACGTTTCCGGTAAGAATCACCCTGTCGTTAAGCCTATATTCATCTATCAATCTTACAAGGCTTTCACGCAACGGTCCGTCACCCACGACAAGCATCTTACAATTCGGGATCAACTTAATTGTATCTTTCATTATCTCCGGCAAAAATAATGGATTTTTCTCATCGGACAGTCTTCCGGTAAAACCTAGCACAAAACACTCTTCAAGCCCGTATTCTTTTCTGATCTTACAGCGTACTTTTTCATCAAATCTAAACACAGACGTATCGATCGCATTATATATCATCTCAACGTTTTTAGCATTTCCAAACATGAACTCGGTAGCCGGTTTAGAGCAAGTCAATCTGGTTATTTTCATTTTGGATATAATGTATTTATTTATCCTGTTAACTACCCTGTATATAAAGCTGCTATTGGCGGCAACAAACTGTGCATTATGTGAGTGCACACATATCCTGTATCCATACATTGACGCTATGATAACCGGAGCTATCCAGCTTAGCGATGAAAGATTAAAATAGACAACTTTTATTTCGTTTCTTTTTGATCTTAAAAGCCGTTTATTATCTCTCAGATTTTTTATCGGATTCTTCTTTCGGCCTGTTATATAATAAATCTTTCCCCCTCGTTCCCTTATATCTTTTTCATGAATGCACTCTGTTTCTTCAATAACATAATCAAAAACAATATCGCTGCTCATAAAAGATATCATTTTTTTTAAAAATGTCTCTATTCCCCCTCTGTTCGTACCTACCATACCATACACAAGCACTCTCATAATATTACACCAAGTCTATCCTTCTTCCCTCTTCGTCCGAATAATAGGCAGCATATGTCACCTTCATGACCGAAGCCGCAAGCTCAAAAGAGCTTATCGGTTCCCTGTCATCAAGAACTGCGCTCATAAAATCCACTATCTCATTACAGTAGCCTCGAAGCATCTCATCGGCTACAAAAGGTTTATTCCAACCTGTTACTATCGGGAGCATCTCCGACAGATACACATTATCCATTCCATCATCATCCACCATATAGGTTTCCATGGCGTCATTCATGGTAAGCTTACAGTTGATGGCAGTATCATTTGCATAGACTTCAACATAATTCTTACTTCCACCCAGCAGATTGTCTGTAGAAATGATCGTTGCCTTACTTCCATCAGTAAAAGTAATGATGGCAGTACCTGCATCTTCTACATCATTAGGTCTCGCCGCAATATGCCTGTGCTCATAATCAGTAAGGCTCTTAGTAGCATAACCCATATCACCGATAACACTTTTTACCGTTATGTTTTTTCCCAATGCTACAGCTTCCTGCTCTTTAAGATAGAGGATCGCCCCGAGAGGATGAACCCCGTTTCGCATAAAGATCCCTCCACCGGTCTTATTCCACTCTCCGGCGACTGCAGAGCTTGACCCCTTTAAACTTTCTTCGCCCTTCATATACAAAATGCGGCTCTTTTTCGCCCTGATGATCTCTCCCGCTTTTAAAACAGCAGGAGAATATACGAAGTTTTCCGCATACATAAATCTTTTTCCGGTCTGCTCTCTGACACGTTTAAGATCTTCAAGTTCCTTAAGCATGTATTCATACATATACCTTTTAGATACCTTCTCACCAATAGGTTCAGGATCCCCCGGACGTCCAAAATAACCTATGAGCGGTTTTTCACAGATAACATGCTTTCCTGCATATAGCGCCTTTACAATCTGTTCCTTATGAACATAAGGCGGTGTACATATATCTATGATATCTATCTTAGGATCATTCAGCAGCTGCGAATAATCATCTGTTCCTTTTTCAAATCCATATTTTTCAACAGCTTCACGGATCTGCTCAGGTCTTCTGGCCATAACTGTCTTAAGCCTGCACGGAATATTTGATCTTTTATATCCGAACGCATGTAATTCCAGTGCCCTTCCGGCGCCTACAACTCCGACAGTAACGATATCCTTCATAGCCCAAGCTTTCCTCACTTTCTGCTAATTCTCATTTCCTGCCATCTTTTCAACCACTACATTGAGCAATCCGCCTATGGTCTTAATTGCAGGATCATTTAATTCTTCATTAGTAAATGTAATACCGAACTCATCTTCCAGACTGACAATAAAATGGATCATGCTGATCGAATCCACATATCCCGATTCTGTATAATTGAAGTTCATTATGTCTGTATCTTCCGGCAAAGAATAATCCCTTTCAATGAAATTGATAATATAATCTTTAACTTTATCCATTATTTCAACCTTTTCAATTAATTTTTCATCAAAGGGATCTATTGATCGATCCCAACTTAACTATATATTCGTATATCATACGTCTTTGCAGCTTACCCATAGAATTTTTCGGAAGGCTGTCCAGTATAAATATCTTATGCGGCTGCTGAAAATCAGCAAGATTCTTTGCACAATAAGCCCTGATCTTTCTTATGTCAACTTCATTGTCCTTTTTAGGTACGATAGCAACAGCGACAATCTCTCCCAATCGTTCATCCGGATAAGCAAACGCCGCACATTCCTCTACCTCCGGAAGCCGTCCTATTATGGAATCTATATCATTAGGATAGACATTGATCGCACCAGTGATGATCAATTCCTTTTTTCGTCCACAATAATACAGATATCCGTCTTCATCCAGATATCCCAGATCTCCGGTACGAAAATATCCGTTAAACATGGCTTCTTTCATTTTTTCAGGTTGTCTGTAATAACCTTTGCACATCAAGCCCGATCTTACAGCTATCTCTCCGATCTCTTTCGTCTTACAGAGAGCATACTCATTCTCTCCTTCTCTGTCTTTAATTATACATATATCTGCTTTATCAAACGGTCTCCCGACAGAATTGCTTTTATCACTTTCTTTTTGAAAGCATATGGAAGTTGCCGTAGATACCTCAGAGGTTCCATACATTTCATGAAACTCACATTTTAAAAACTTTATAAGTTCATTCTTTACAGAAGTCTCCAATAATGCTGACGAAGACACGATACATCTGAAACTAAAATCCGGTATCTCCTTTTCTTTATCGAGCAATTCCATTATCTGTGCCAATTGCGCAGATACGGCAATAGTAAATGTAGGCTTCTGTTCCTTTACACACCTTAACCAGATCTCCGGTGTAAAGCGCGGCAGCAGGATTGAAGATGCTCCTATCAGCAAAGGCAATATGACAAGACGTTCTGCAAGCGAGTGATATAACGGTGTTGCCGCAAGGATACGATCATTCTCTGTTATACTGTATACTCTGACATGAGCCATGGCTCTCTCATATTTATTGTTCTGACTGATATCAATGGGTTTAGGTTTTTCTGTGGAACCGGATGTCATAGTAAGTATAAAACTTTCATTTCCTGTCACATCATAAGCCATATCCGGTCTTTTATCCGACATTTTTTCTATTGTTGAAAAAGGAACTGTTCCCGGGTATTCTCTGTCAAGACATATGGATACTCCTTTAACCTCTACTCCGCCTCTTTTTTCACATTCTGAAAAAAATGCCCTCCTTGCTATGATATGTCTGACATCACCTGCTTTAATTGCTGTCTTTATAGCGTCAAAAGGTAAAGACGCATTGATCGGAACCACACAGACCCCCAGATCGGCAGCAGAGAAAAACAAAGCTGCTGATTCAATACTGTTATTCATCGGTATTGCTATATGATCGCCATATTCAACTCCCAAGCTTATCAACAGATTGGAATACCTGCTCACAAGATCTGCCAACTCCCTGTAGCTGAGTGTTTTTCCATCACACCATACAGCCGGTTTGTCCGGACATCTTTCCGCATTTTTATAAAACAACTCCGCCAATCTGCTTCTCATCAATTGCCTCCGGTATAATCACATTATTTTTCATTACATAAAATTCAGGAACCTGTTTTTCTAGATCTTAGGCATGATCCTTGCAGGATTACCAAATACCGTGGCTCCCTTTGGTACATCCTGAATAACAACAGAACCCAGTCCCAGATATGCACCATCGCCAATATTGATATCCTGTGCGATACATACTCCCGCAGCCATAAATACTTCCTTACCGACTGTGACATTTCTTATAATATTGCAGTTACAACTGATAACGGAATAATCTCCTATATATGTATCATGTCCGATCGGTGAAGAAAGCAGAGTTACAAAGTCTCCTACAACAGAATTAACAGATAACTTTGAGTGGGGAAACATGATAAATCCCTCTCCATATCTTGCAAATTCACTTAGCAATGCCGTCGGATGTATAACGGTTGCAAATTTTGCTCCTTTTTCTTTCATCTCGCTGACAATTCTTTTCTTTAATGCCGGCGACCCCAGCGCTAGTGCAAACTCTTCATCTTCCTTTGGCTGCCAGCCGCGGATAGATCCAACTATGGAATAATCGCACTCATAATCATCAAGTGCATGAGAGTTATCATCCAGGAAACCGCCTATCTCCCATGTAGGCTTAACACTATTGATATCCTTTATCCACCAAAGCAGCTCACGTCCGAACCCGCCTGCGCCGATTATATATATCTTTTTCATATTCTTCTCACTTTACTACATTATTATCTGTATCATTTTCAAGTTTAATATAACTTCCTTCTGCATCTGTTTTTAAATCTTCTATATTCATTATTCCTATGAATTCCCTTCTAGCTCCACCATCATCCGCAGTTGCACCTTCCTGAGTAATGATTACCTTGATCGTATCAATTACACTCTTTACATCATTAATAAATGATACATTGTCAACATACCACACATCTCCTTCAAGCTGTTTTTCCCAACTCTGATTATTTCTTCCGTTAGCTGTTGAGGGATTAGAGAGTCCCGGCCTTACTTCATGCCTTCTTCTTTGTACACTATTATATCTTTCAAGATATCTCACAGGCAATGGTCTCGGACCGATTATTGCCATCTCACCCTTTATTATATTAATAAGGCTTGGCAGCTCGTCTATTGAAGTTTTCCTCATAAAAGCTCCAAGTTTAGTAACACGTTGTTCATCTGGTAGTAATATTCCATTCTCATCCCTTTCATTCGTCATTGAACGAAATTTATAAAGATTGAATACTTTATCATCTTTTCCTATCCTGTTCTGTTTAAAAACGACCGGACCACCAAGATCTTTCTTTATAAGAATACATACTACCAGTAAAAAAGGACTTAAAAGCACTAAAGAAATAACAGATAGAACACAATCCAACGGTCGTTTAATAAACTTTTCATATGGTCCGTAAGGTTTATGTATTAACATCTGTCAATTCTCCGATTTCTTCAACAATATTGGTTAAATTGCCGATAAATATTTTATTCATACCAAAATATCATAACATTTTTTACAAAGTTTGTAAAGATAACATATACTCCCCACTTCTGTGTGAAACTTAATTATCATCCAGATACTTCTCAGCTGCATCTTATACGCTTAATGCTATGACCCGCTCGGCTTAGGGTCTGAGAGTTTTCCGGCTGAGTTAAAAACTTCAGCATATGACATACCGATCAATATATACACATATGCTGTAGTATAAAAAACTGCAACTCCAACCATAGATGATGCCAAATATCCTAACGCTGCAAAAAAGCTGATTTTTGTTTCTTTATCCAAATTTTTAAGATTTATCAATACTATCAGCAGAGTAATACTGCATGATAAAAAATATAAAATTGAAGCAGGTATACCAAAAAAAGCCGTATATTGAAGAAATTCATTATGTGGAGTCGGTATATCGTATTTATGATATAAGCCCTCAATGCCAAAGCCAAGCCACAGGCTTTCTTTTAGATGTCTTAAGGTTGATCTCCAAATCCCCAATCTTCCTGTTCCAATAGTTCCTGATGCATTGGGATTTTCGGATATTTCTTTAACACCCTTCGATAATTCGAGCATATTTGAAACAACTGTATTATTTTTAAAACTCATTAATATGGTTATAAGAATGAAGATTCCTAATACTAAAAAAGCCTTTTTTATATTCTTTTTCTCAAATATAATACAGTAAATAACAAAAAGGATAAAAATGATCAGCACTGCAAGATATGCTCCAAAGGTATTATTGATTATCAGTGTTATCATATTAAGTATCGCTGAAATAACGGAATAATTTCTCAATTTTTTATTTGTCTCATACACAGCCATAAGAGAAGCTATGATAATAACAACAGTAAGATAATATCCGTAATGATTTGAATTAAAAAAAACCGCACCAATATCTATATTGGCAAAATACGGCAGATTAACAAGCTGAACATGAAAAATTGTTATAACCGCTATCGGCATTGATGACATAACTAAAATATATAATATAAGATTCCTATATTTTTTATTAACAAGCATCATACCACAAAAAAAATAAG
>CACZSY010000262.1 GCA_902783965.1 uncultured Lachnospiraceae bacterium | reverse complement strand
TGATTCAAGCTCCTCGGCGTCAAAACCGATCGCAAGATATTCCGAATTTATGTAGCCCTTAACCTTACCCGACTTGATCTCGACCCATTCGTCATTCGGTCTTGCGACTATTGTTGCCGCTGCTCCTCTGTAGAGCTTTCCGAGGATCTCGCTGTCGGTATCAGGTGATTTTCTGATATTAACATATCTGTCCGCTACGGATATACCCATGTTTTCATATTTAGAAACAGGTTTGGTAACTTCAGGTTCCTTAACCTCAGGTTCTTTTACTTCCTGTTCCTTTACTTCCTGTTCCTGCGCCGCGTCAGCTTCCTTAACCTCAGGTTCTTTTACTTCCTGTTCCTGTATGCCGGTCTCTTCACTGCCCGTTTTGGCAGTATCATCAGATCCTGCCGCATCTTCCTTATCTATAGTTGTCTCCAGATCCGGCGTTTTCTTCGTCTTGCCATTATTCTTCAATGACGCTTTTGCCTCGCTTGCTACAGCTGTATACACAGGCGCAAGTTCCGGCGTTTCTTCCACTACAATATCCAGTACCGGCTCCTCACCGATCTCCGCGATCTTATAATACTGTTCTATGGAAAAATCAAGACCCGCAATGGCAGATTCCGTACTAAGCCTCGTATTATCCGAACCTATGGCACGATCCGGAACAATGGTACATGACGCTGTGGCTAATAAAACCGTTGTGGCTGATATGGCAGCCAGTCTGGTGTATCTCTTCATTATTCAGCCTCCATAAGTAATTTTTACATTTATCTAAATACTTTCTCGCGATTTCATTTCAAATGTTACGGAATTGTTAAAATTCGTTTACTATTATAGTACCGCAGTCGAAAAAAGTCAATACGGAAAAAGGCATATTCTTCTTTGATCAGAATCCTCCCGCAAGTCTTATGAACATAAATATCACACTGAGCGCCATGGCCGCTGCAAGCGCCGGCGTTGTGATATACTTTGGCTGTTCTTCTGCCTGCCCCGTTATTTCCGTTTCTCCGTTTTCCTGCTCCATCCTTTCCCTTTCTGCTCTTTCCTGCTCCGCTTTTTTCTGTTCTTCTCTTTTCTTTTCCGCTTCCATCAGCATGCGGCGTCTCATATATTTTGCCTTTCTTTCAGAAACCTCCGCTTCCGATGTTTCCCTGGATAAAAACAGTTTTTTGACCTCTTCGAGCCTTCCGCACGAATACGCGAGCGCGATGTAGATCCCGACAGCAAATACCAGCCCTACAACCGCAGCCATTCCGAGGAATATGAGTCTTGATGTGGTCTCATCAAAACTGCCCATCCACGCGAAGAAATCGCTTGCGCCCTGCGAATAATCTCCGCTTTGCGCCAGTTCCCTCATCGACTGGTCAAACGGCTTTGCCGCAACCTCGGCAAGGTCTTCATTCTTCTGCGAATACAGAGATACTATCGACATACCGTTCGAATAAAAATGTATGAGCATGGTCGAAACAAGCGAATCTGTCGCTTCCAGTACAAGCGCAAGGATCATGCCCATTGTAAATGTATAGAAAAACTGGTTAAAATTCATGTGCAGCAGACCGAACAGCAATCCGGAAAAAAGAATGGCCCTGCGTTTTCCGACTTTTCTGTATTCGGCATAATACAGCCCTCTGTAGGTCAGCTCTTCAAATACTCCCGGCAGCAGACAGACAACGATAAGAGCTGTCGTAAGACTGTAATTGGTCGTCACGCCCGTAACCGATTCAATTATCACAGCTTTGGAGAAAAGCATCGACAGCGAATTAAGGAATCCCATGAGCGGTGTAACTGATATGGTAAAGAAAAATAAAAGTATCACCGTGACCGGATTAATGAGCTTAAATCTGAGTCCGCTCTTAAATCTCTTCGGATTCTTAGCTATATATACGCCTGCCGGAGCAAAAAGTATCAGCTGCGAAAGTATCAGCTGGACTGTCGGATCACTGATGATACCTGCAAGTTTTTTCCGCACTTCCACATAGTTTCCGCCGCTCACGGATGCAAGTTTTGCAATGCAGGTTATAAGCAGATAAAGAATATCGCTTGCCGTTATCATCAGAATCACTGTTATAAGAAATACAATGCCCAATTTTTTAATATAAGGATTCTTCAAAATAATTATTCCTCTCTTAAATGATGTGCACCCCGTGTTTTCATCGGGCAGGTGGATGAGATCGAACCTGCCGGCAGCGCCGGGAATCTTCCATGTGCACCCCGTGTGCACAGATAAGAACAGGCAGGAATATCACATCCCTGCCCGCCCGCGTTCTTTATTTAAAAGCTACTGCTTCGATCTCGATAAGTACATCTTTCGGAAGTCTTGCAACCTCGACGCATGAACGCGCAGGGCAATCTGCGTTAAAATACTTTGCGTAGATCTCATTTACCTTGGCAAAATCATTCATGTCCTTGATGAATACCACAGTCTTTAATACCTTGTCTGTATCAGAACCCGCTTCCTTGAGCAGCGCGGCAAGATTGCTGATCGCCTGCTCCGCCTGAACCTCGATAGGTCCTGTAACAAGTGTGTTGGTTGCCGGGTCGATAGGTATCATTCCCGATGTAAAGATCAGGTTATTAAACTCGATAGCCTGTGAATAAGGTCCTATTGCCGCAGGAGCCTTTGGTGTGCTGATCACTTTTTTCATTTATTATTCCTCGCTTTCAAATAATATAAATTCATGATTCTTTCGAAGACCGTTTTCGGCCTCTGAAACATTATAATCTTATTTATTAAAAAAATCCACTATCTGTTTTGCGCTCGCCTCATTAATTTCCGGAATTTTCTTAAGTTCCTCAACGGTCGCCCGGCTAAGCTCTTCGAGCGAAGAAAAATGTTTCATCAACGCTCTTCTTCTCACCGGTCCCACCGAAGGTATGTCGTCAAGGACCGAATGTACCTGTTCTTTGCTCCTTAAGCTCTGATGGTATTCGATCGCAAAACGGTGCGTTTCATCCTGTATCCTCGTGATAAGCCTGAACGCCTCTGAATGAGTATCTATAGGAAGTATCTCATTATCAAGTATCAGACCTCTCGTGGAATGGGTATCGTCTTTGACCATGCCGAGTACCGGGATCGCTATCCCGAGTTCATCAAGCGCCGCCTGCGCCGCGCTTATCTGTCCCTTGCCTCCGTCCATGAAGATCACGTCCGGAAATCTGGCGAAGCTGTCGGAAGTTTCCTCAATTTCCTTCTCTCCGGCCGCCGCGGAAAGCTTTTCTTCATTATTTTTTCCAGTCGCCGCGGAAAGTTTTTCTTCGTCTTTCTCTCCGACCGCCGTGGAAAGCTTTTCTTTAAGACCATGTGAAAATCTGCGCGTTATAACCTCGTGAAGACTGGCGTAATCGTTCGGCCCGTCAACCGACCTGATGCGGAACTTCCTGTAATCATTCTTCTTCGGTCTTCCATTTTCATAGACGACCATCGAACCAACGCTGTTATAACCGCTTATATTCGATATATCATAACTTTCAATACGCGAAAGCTTCTCAAGCCCCGTAATGCTTTTCAAGGTCTCAAGCGCTTCATTTATCTTTCTGTCTTCTTTGAAGAGCTTGTCCATGTCCTTATCAAGAACCATTTTCGCGTTCTCGTACGCAAGCTCCACAAGCTTTTCCTTTTGTCCCTTTTTCGGCGTCTGAATGCTTACCGCGCCGTTCCTGCGAAGCTTCAGCCAACCCGTAAGAAGCTCGATGTCCTCTGTCTCATCCTGGAGCAGGATCCTCGGCGGTATGAAAGGCGTTCCCGAATAATACTGCTTGATAAAATCCGAAAGGATCTCTTTGCGGTCCGCCGTCTCCTCACTCGTCATGTGGAAATTCTCTCTTCCGAGCATCTTTCCTTCCCTGATATAGAAAACCGACACCACAATGTCCCATATATCGGACAGCTCTCTTTTGGCGAAAGCGCAGGCGATCACATCCCTGTCATCAAGGCCCGCATCATTGATCTTCTGTCTAGAAGACGTGTGCCGGACGCTCGCTATAAGATCCCTGTATTTTGCGGCTTCCTCAAACTCAAGCTGTTCGCTTGCCCTGTTCATCTTTTCTTCGAGCATCTTTATCACAGGCTCCTGATTTCCTTTAAGGAAATTCAGGGCTTTGCTCACATTTTCAGCGTATTCCGCAGCGCTTATATAGCCCTGGCACGGAGCCGCGCATCTTCCTATATGGAAATTCAGGCATGCTCTTTTACCTGCATGCCCTGTCATTTTTTTAGCTGTGCCCGATGTCCGCCCCAAGTCACCTTTTACATGCTGTCTTTCCAAAGGCACATCAGCGCTGTGTCTTTCCGGCGCCTGTTCTATCTTCTGCGAACACGTTCGTATCTTAAATATCTCTGTTATCAGTTCAATCGTATCATTCACAGACGCAGCGCTCGTAAACGGTCCGAAATACTTCGCCTTATCCTTTTTCACCTGTCTCGCGAACAGGATCCTCGGAAATTCTTCATTTACCGTCACCTTGATATAAGGATAATTCTTATCATCTTTAAGCAGTGTATTGTAGCGCGGCGAATGCTCCTTTATGAGGTTGCATTCAAGCACCAGAGCTTCGATCTCGCTGTCGGTGATTATATATTCAAAATATTTTATATGACCGACCATCTTCTCGATCTTTGGTCCGTGCTTCCTGCTGTTGTCAAAATACTGCCTTACTCTGCGCTTCAGGTTAACGGCCTTGCCGACGTAGATTATCTCATCATGCTCATCATGCATGATGTATACCCCCGGAAGCATGGGAAGCTTTTTAAGTTCGGCGGTTATATTGAATTCCATATTTCTTTTCCTTTATCGGCTAACCTCATCCGGTCACTCCGCCGTTTTACAATTCTTCTTTGTCAGGTTCACCATTCTGAGAGCCGCTGCTTTAATCTTCGCCGTTCTTCGGTTCACCGTTCTAAAAGCCACTGCTTTAATCTTCGCCGTTCTTCAGGTTCACCGTTCTAAAAGCCGCTGCTTTAATCTTCGCCGTTCTTCGGTTCACCGTTCTCTAAACCGTTGCTTTAATCTTCGCCGCTTTCGGCTCCACCGGCTGCTCCGCCGTTCTCAGATCCGCTGTTCTCATCTTCGCTGTTCTCGGCTCCACCGGCTGCTCCGGTCTCCCTGTTGTAGATCTCCATGAATTCCTTACCGGTTATCGTCTCATTTTTAATAAGCGTCTCTGCTATAGTATGCAGAATACCCAGATTATCCTTAAGCAGCGCCAGCGCCTTGTCGTAGCAGCTTCTGAGTATCTTCATAACCTCTTTGTCGATCTCGCTGCTCGTGCTCTCGCCGCAGTTTAAGACTGCTCTTCCGTTCAGATACTTGTCTTCTATGGTCTCAAGACTCATAAGTCCGAACTTCTCGCTCATGCCGTACTGGGTGACCATCGCTCTGGCCAGTTCGGTCGCCTTCTCGATATCATTGGAAGCTCCCGTCGTAACCGATGAAAATATCAGTTCCTCCGCCGCTCTTCCACCGAAAAGAGTGGTTATCCTTGCGAGTATCTCGTCCTTTGACATAAGATATTTTTCTTCTTCAGGCACCTGAAGCACATATCCCAAAGCGCCCATTGTCCTCGGTACGATGGTTATCTTGGATACCGGCTCCGTCTTCTTTTCAAGACAGGTTATAAGAGCATGTCCTACTTCGTGGTAGGCGACGATCTTCTTCTCTTCTTCTCCGAGGAGTCTTTCTTTCTTCTCTTTTCCGGCTACGACTACCTCGACCGCCTCTAGAAGATCCTTCTGCATTACGGCGGTCCTTCCGTCCTTGACCGCCATGATAGCGGCTTCATTTATCATATTGGCAAGGTCTGCGCCTACCGCTCCGGAAGTTGCGAGCGCAATAGCCTCAAGATCCACTGATTCATCCAGAAGCACATCTTTCGCGTGAACCTTCAAAATATCTATACGTCCCTTAAGATCAGGCTTGTCAACTATTATCCTTCTGTCAAATCTTCCCGGACGAAGAAGCGCCTTATCAAGTATCTCTGGACGGTTGGTTGCGGCAAGAACGACAAGTCCCTTAGAACTGTCAAATCCGTCCATCTCGGAAAGCAGCTGGTTCAAGGTCTGCTCCCTTTCATCATTTCCGCCGCCGTACCTCGACTCCCTGCTCTTGCCTATGGCGTCGACCTCATCAATAAAAATGATGCACGGTGCCTGTTCCTGAGCCTGTTTGAACAGATCCCTCACTCTGGAAGCTCCCACGCCGACGAACATTTCCACGAAATCGGAGCCCGACAATGAGAAGAAAGGCACATTGGCCTCACCTGCGACAGCTCTCGCAAGCAATGTCTTACCTGTTCCCGGAGGTCCCACGAGAAGCGCTCCCTTAGGAAGCTTGGCTCCGATAGCGGTATATTTTTCCGGATTATGCAGGAAATCAACAAGCTCATACATTGAATCCTTGGCTTCTTCCTGACCTGCCACATCCTTAAAAGTAACTCCTGTTTCCTTCTGAACATATATCTTGGCAGTGCTCTTTCCTACTCCGAGCATTCCGCCGCCCTTGCTCAAGCTCCTGTAAAGCAGCAGCATAACGCCCCAGATCAGCAGGAATGGAAGCACCCAGCTTAAAAGGAATTCCACGATAAGACTGTTCTGCTCGGTAACCTTTCTAGAATAAGTTACCCCGGCCTCATTCAGCGTCTTTATCAGGTCGCCGTCATTAAGGTAACCTGTATAATACTGCTTTTCAAAATCTTCATCTTCCTGTTCTTTCGGAACGATGATGATCTTGCCGTCCTCGATTATGACCTTCTCAACTTCTTTATTCTGAAGTTTTTCAAGAAATTCGTTATAGGTTATCTCCTCGTTAAGATAACCCTTCACCATCTGCACGACCACCATTATGCCTGTAAATGCAAATATCGCCATTACAAGACAGAATATTATCGCGGCTTTACTGGATTTTTTCTTTTTATCATCGCCGTTGTCATCCGGCCTCTTGTTTTCTTCATTATTCTCCAAGTTTTTGCACCTCCGCTTCCATTATAAATTATGACCTTATTCCAAATCAACTACCGTTTCTTAAATCTTCTGCTATTCACAGCATAAGCCCCCTTTTACGCTTCTTCTCATTTACATGTGTTTCTTTTTTCCCCTCGCGACCGCCTGTTTTCAGGGTCCGCGGCAGCAAATTACGCATTTTCATTGATTTTTGCTGCTTTTTCCCCTTCGCGACCGCCTGTTTTCAGGGTCCGCGGCAGCAAATTACGCATTTTCATTGATTTTTGCTGCTTTTT
>CACZSY010000261.1 GCA_902783965.1 uncultured Lachnospiraceae bacterium | reverse complement strand
ATCCGCTCTCTCATTCCCGAGAGCATAATCAATAAAGTCTTTTCGCCTCATGACAGTCCTCCATAAAGAAAAAGACCAAATTCAAAAGAATCCGGTCTCTCATGTTTTCAAAAAATACAATGTCAAAGACCAAGTCCCGACATAAATCAATCATTAAGCTTTGCGATCACATCTTTGATCGATGCTTCAAATTCTTCCTTGGAAGAATTCTTGAATACAAGGATCTCATCTACACACTCAGGATCGTCAATCTCGTCCGGTCTGTTGAAATTGCAGGTGCTTATGTATTCATCCCAGTTTTCAAGCTTCCATGTATCCCTGTCGGAATTACGCTCGATCATTCTCTGATGAACGACATCAATACTTGTCTCAACCCAGATAACAACAAGCTTTGCCTTCTTGGCTGCAAGCTTTGCCTTAAGCGCCTTCATATATTGCTTATTGCGAAGTTCCTGCTTAAACGGAGCGTTGATAAGAACCTTATCGTCATAATCAAGAGCCTCTAAAGCAAGGTCAACAATAACGTCATATTCATAATCCCTGATATTCTTCTCAAAGAATTCAGAGCTTCTGTTATACTCTTCATTTGCCACTGCAAATATCTGCTTCGACAGTCCGATAAGTGTATCCTTGTCAAGATATACAACATGATCCAAAGCTTTGGAGATCTCTTTAGATATAAACGTCTTGCCGCATGCAGGTGGTGAAGTAACTAATATTAATTTTTTCAAAATGTGCACATCCTTTCAAAGTCTACAAGGATAATATTCCTTACAGTTAGAGATTATTATAGCATATTTGATAGTGAATTGTATATATTTTTTTCCGAATTATTTTATTAATTTATACCGGTCATTTCAGAAATATGATAAACAGCAGCAGCGTTATTAAATACCTTTTTCCCTCCGGCATCATAAGATATAGATATAAATGTTTTCAGGTAATAACCCATGAATACTTGTGAAAACGCCATTTACTCCGATGATCATGCCGACTTCATCCTCTCCTATCAGTTCGGAAATGACGATTCTTTTCCTTTCACGGAGCCGGCGTGCGTGAACATCCTTCCCGAACAGTTTGCCGTGATATATGTTGAACGGATGAAGCCGCTGTCGGTTACGGATTTCGGCTACGCTCCGATACCCGCGCTCTATGCACCTTTTGACCTTACGCCGGTCTCGCTGCAGAACGCCATCACACTTACGCCCGATCCGGCAGTCCTTCGCACAGGTAAAAACGTCATAATCGGCATAGTCGGAAGCGGGATCGATTACAGGCACAAAGCATTTATAAATAATGACGGGACCAGCAGGATCATTTCGATCTGGGATCAGACGCTTCCCGAAGGCGAAAAAAACGCCTATAACTTCGGCACTGTTTTTGACGCCGATATGATAAATGAGGCGCTTTCCCGGGGACAGGGATCTGCCGGCACCCAGGTTCCTCCCACATATGATGAAAACGGTCACGGTACCTTCCTTGCCGGCATAGCCTGCGAATCCGTTGCTCCAGGTTCTTCCATAATCGCCGTAAAGCTCAAAGAAGCCAAGCCGTATCTAAAATATTTTTATAAGTTATCACCTGAAACCCTTGCATATTCCGAAAATGACATCATGCTTGCCTGCGCTTATATATTCGAGACTGCAAGGAGCCTTTCCATGCCGGCGGTCATTCTTCTTGACTGCGCTACCAATCTCGGAGACCATGCACAGGGAAGCCTGCTTGGTTCATTTCTGTCAAAAGCCTGCGCCCGTTTCGGTCTTTGCGTAAGCACCGCTGTCGGAAACGAGCTCAATCAGGGTCATCATTTCAGGGGCATAGTCAACCCTTCGGAAAAATATACCGACATTGAGATACATGTGGGTGAAAACGAATACGGCTTTACAACGGAGCTGTGGACTTCGGCTCCAAATCTTTTATCGGCAGGTTTCATCAGTCCGACCGGTGAAGAGATACCGAAGATACCGGCAAGACCGAGGAACAGCGACATCATTGAATTTGTATTTGAAGACACGGTGATATATATAGATTACCGCATAGTCGAAGCTGTCACCGGCGATGAACTTATTATAATGCGTTTTAAGGCTCCGGAAGCGGGCATCTGGACCATACGCATCTATAATGAAGAAAGCCTGGGCGGGGTTTTTGACTGCTGGCTGCCCGTAAGAAGCTTTATAGACGAAGATACCTATTTTCTTCGTCCTGATCCCAATATCACGATCTGCGATCCCGCCAACTCCATACCGCTCCTTACGAGCAGCGGATATAACAGCCGCACCGGCGGCATCTACACTTCTTCGGGGCGTGGTTATACCAGAACCGGATCGGTCAAACCGGACTTTTGCGCTCCCTGCTACGGCATAGCTGGTCCGAAAGCGCAGGCCGGCGGCGGTTCTGCCATTCCGGATGATATTTTCGGCAGCATTCCTGCAGGTACGAACATCCCCGGCACCGGTGCACAGGATCAGTTTTCAACAAATGAAATGTATATGGCAGCGACCGGCACTTCTATCGCCGCAGCCGTCAATGCCGGCAGCGCCGCCCTCTTATTCGAATGGGGGATAGTTGAAGGAAACGAGCCTTTCCTTACGGGAATAGATGTACAGAAATATCTAATTAAAGGAGCCCTGCGAAACAGCAGACTTGACTATCCCAACAATGAATGGGGATTTGGTATAACAGATATCTATAATACCTTTCTAAGCCTTAGGGACGGAAGATGAGACCGTGATCAACTTGTGCGCAGAACCGGACAAAACTTCCTTACGCTGCTGTTGCCAAAAATAATAAGTACGTGTATAATGAGCACAGATCATATACCGGGAAACACAGGTCATGACAACTATTGTGACGATCGCGAAGCAATCGTTGCAGTATCAAAGGCATTATAACCCCCTAATAACGGAGAATACTTTCAGCATGAATTTTCATCCTATAAAAACATATAAAAGCATTTTAAAAGAAATTGAAGAAGAGGAATATAAACCCATTACTCTTGAAGAGATCAATTCCAGGAGAGACTACACCAAAGTCCTTAATAATGACCGGCGTCTTACTTCCGAAGAGCTCAATGCTTATTTAAAGAAATACGAGGAAGAACACGGTGAAAAGCTTCTTATACCCGACGGAGCTTTTATTAATAAGGATTATGAGATCGAATATGAGGATGTGGAACGGATCATCAAACCTCCTACCATCATCTGCCCCGACTGCGGGGGATTCACCTATGAAGGTCTGGATTTCTGCATAAAATGCGGCGGAGAAATACAACAGCTGTAAGACCGTGGAGAAAACCTCTCCCTGTCTTACAGCTGTTCTTTCAGTTATTAATATACGCCGCGCATCTGTATCATCGGGATCCCGTTGTTCATTATATAGTCCCTGGTGATAGTCACTTTTCCTATATTGTTATCCTTAGGTATCTCATACATTATATCCAGCATGTACTCTTCAAGTATCGCTCTTAAGGCTCTCGCTCCGGTATCCTTTTCCATGGCTTTCTCGGCTATCGCCTCTAACGCTTCATCCTCGAATTCCAGCAGCACCTCGTCCATCTCAAACAGTTTCCTGTACTGCTTTAAGATCGCGTTCTTCGGCTCTTTCAACACTTTTACAAGCATCTCTTTCGTAAGTCCCTTAAGAGAGAAGATCACAGGAAGCCTTCCCAGAAATTCCGGGATCATTCCAAACTCTCTGATGTCTTCGACGGTTACCCTGTCAAAAAGATCTCCTTCGGCGTCATATCTGTCCTTAAGCTCCGCTCCGAATCCCATAGAGGACTTCTTTATAAGCCTTTCTTTGATTATCCTGGTCAGATCCGGAAAAGCTCCGCCGCAGATAAATAAGATATTCTTTGTGTTGACCGTTGTCGTCGGCACCATTGCATTCTTACTGCTGGCACCCACAGGAACCTCTACCTCGGCTCCCTCTAAAAGCTTCAGCATTCCCTGCTGAACCGATTCGCCGCTGACATCCCTGCTCTTGGTGTTCTTTTTCTTAGCTATCTTGTCTATCTCGTCAATGAATATTATTCCATGCTCGGCTCTTTCGACATCGTTGTCCGCCGCCGCAAGCAGTTTTGATACCACGCTCTCAATATCATCGCCGATATAACCCGCTTCGGTAAGCGAAGTCGCGTCCGTTATAGCCAGCGGGACATTCAGTATCTTAGCGAGAGTCTTGACAAGATAAGTCTTGCCGCAGCCCGTAGGTCCGAGCATGAGCATGTTGGACTTTTCTATCTCGACGCCATCCTCGCCGTTCTTCATGTCATTTATCACTCTTTTATAGTGATTATAAACGGCTACCGATATAACCTTCTTCGCGTGTTCCTGTCCTATGACATATTCATCAAGCTTTCCCTTGATGATATGCGGGTGAGGTATATTATTGATATTAAATATCTCCTCTTCATCCGCAGGCTTCTCTTCTTTCTTTTTGGCGTTCTTTACCTTATGCTTAGGGTCGTCGGCAAATCCGCCCGGTCCAAATCTTAATATCTTCATCCCTGACGGCATACCCTGATTATCAGTGTTCGTCGGATCAAATATCCCAAGCCCGCTCATCATGTCCGTTGCGCGTTTCATGCAGCTGTCGCATATATACATGCCTCTTCCGAGAGTTGTCATATGTCCCGCAGTACTGCTTGGTCTGTGGCACACATAGCAGACATTATCATATCCGTTCTCATCCACGTCAAATGCCCCTTTGCTCTTTCCGGATGAGTTTTCTTCTTTACCATTCTTATCTTTGATATCTTTATCGTCCATATAAATAATTAACCTCGCATTCAGGATTGACCATGTTTAACGATCCTTCTACACTTCCGATCCCGTTATGTCCATAATTATACTAAATAACTCCGGTCATGACAAGAAAAACCCGCAGACAATCTGCGGGCATTTTCTCTGTATAACTGTCACATTCTGATCATTCATCAAAATCAGCCGGTCTCTTATCAAGCACAACCTTCACGGTGTCTTCTTCAAATCTTCCTCTGACAATCCTCTCATAGGTTATCTCGACTTCGTCACCTTTTTTCTTGCTTCCGATATAATCGATCAGTTCTTCGATGGTCTTCATCTCTATTCCGTCGATCTTGGTTATTATATCGTAATCAACAAGACCTGCTTTATCTACCGGAGTACCTTCCACTACCGATATGATAACTCCGTAAGGCGCGTCATACATCTGTCTGATCTGCTCCGTAACTGTCTTTCCTGTTATTCCGAGATATCCTTTTTCACTTTCAGGCACAAATTCCTTCTTCATGAGCGCCTCGATTATCGGCATTACCTTCGAGATCGGAATGGCGTATCCGATTCCCTCTACCTGTGTGCTGGCAAGCTTGGCTGAATTGATACCTATAAGCTCTCCTTTCGCATTTACAAGCGCTCCACCCGAATTGCCCGGATTGATGGCTGCGTCTGTCTGGATCGCTGTATAGGTTACATTTTCTATTGTAACTTCTCTGTTAAGAGCACTTACGCATCCAAGTGTTACAGACTGTCCGTATCCCATAGCATTTCCGATAGCGATCGCTGTCTCACCTACGCGAAGCTTATCAGAATCTCCGATAGCGGCAAGTTTTATCTTTTCCGCAGTCTCTTTCTTGATCTTATCCTTGTCAACCGAAACGACCGCTATATCCACGCTCGCATCTGTTCCCTTTACCGTTGCCTCGCAGACTTCATCATCAATAAAGCTTACGCTGACCTCTGTGGCATCCTCAACAACATGGTTATTGGTAACTATAAGAAGTTCGTCGTCATTTTCTCCTATGATAATTCCCGAACCGCTGCTAGGCACTTCCTGTACCGTATAGTAACCCGGCCATGTAGAATAATTCATCTTCGTCTTGCATGAGATGGAAACTACCGAAGGCATTACAACGTCAACCACATCTGCCACATCGGAAACTACTATACTTGAATTAGAAGAAACCACCGTTGCAGGTATTGAATAATTAGCTGCCGTCTCCTCCTTCTTCTCACTCTCAGGCTGCTTATCTGTCAGATAATTGTGTACGAGGCTGAATCCCAGACCGCCGCAGCATCCGCATACTGCAGCAAGACAGGCTACTGCCGCAAGTTTTCTGAAGAAATGTCCTTTCTTCTTTTCCTGTGTTTCATCTTCAACCTCTTCATCCTCTTCCTGAGCCGAAACGTTCATTTCATACTGCGGAGTATATGAGTAACCGTTATCACGCGCTCCTGCCGAAACCTGAGGAATTATATTGATCTCATCAAAACTTTTGTCAGTGTTGTCAGTTTCCTCACCGGTCTCTTCTGAACCTGCATTAATAATATTTATCTGTTCCTCTGAACCGTTCACAGAACTGTCACTATGATCATCCTGTAAGCCATCCATAAACTCTCTGTTATCTGTATCCATAAAAACCATCCCTTCTTAAAAAATGTTATTGTTTTCTCTTATGCAATGTATTATATTTATAAATTGTGTTGGAATTGTGAAAAAAATGTATTTATTTTTTTAAACAAGATATTTTCCGGGTACTTTGGATAATAACTCAGATCTATCAGATAAGGTGGTGTTCTTTTGGACAGAGCAGAACAGATAAGAAGAAAACAGCTCAGGGAGAAACGCCGTCGTCACAGACGGAAAATAATCCTTCGAAGGTTCTTCGCGTTATTGATATTATTTACCATCATTGGAGGAACCTGCATTTATATTTATGCGAAGAGCAAGCTTGACAAAGTCCAGCGTGAAGACGTTGACAGGGAAAAGCTTAATATAGTTGACCTGAAACTTGACGATTATTACAACATCCTGGTCTTCGGCGTTGACTCCCGCGTAAATGATCTTCGCAAAAATACGCGAAGCGATTCCATGATCCTTGTGAGCATCAACACCAGATCAAAGGAAGTCAAGCTCACATCTTTCTACCGCGATACATATGTCAATATCGACGGTCATGATTACAACAAGCTCGGACATGCCTACGCATACGGAGGCGCGACGCTGGCCCTCGGTACTTTCAACAAGAATTTCGATCTGGATCTCGATTCTTACGTTACCGTCAACTTTACCGGTATCGCCCATGCCGTAGACCTTCTCGGCGGAGTCGAGGTTGAGATCACCGAAGAAGAAGTTCCGTATATCAACGAATACGGAAGGGATATAGCAGTCATTAACGGAGTGAAATACAGCAAAGTCGAAAAAAGCGGTCTTGTAACCTTAAGCGGTTACCAGGCTGTAGGATATGCCCGCATCAGAAAGCTCGGACACGGTGATATCCAGCGTGCGAGCAGACAGCGCGTTATCGTGAGCGCGATGCTTGACAAGATCAAAAAAACCGATATCAAAACCATAGACAAGCTTCTGGACACAATGCTTCCGCAGATCCTTACCAATCTTGACAATAAGACCATACTGGCCCTGGCCAAAGACTGCAGAAGCTACACCATAACCGAAAGCGCCGGCTTCCCTTATGACTATAAGGGCGGTTACGCAAAGAAAGCAGCTGTAGTCTTTCCGGTAACGCTCTATGATAATGTAGTTAAACTGCACAATAATCTTTTCGGGGACGAAAAGAAGGAAGAATATGTTCCAACCGACAATGTTAAAAACATAAGCGAATATATCGAAAAAGTAAGAAATAAAGGTAAAAAATAAGAAACATTATTTCTATGATCGAGAAGGAGAGGTTTTCCATCTCCTTCCAACCTGCGGCGCCCGGCGTAAGGAAGATGTCAGCCGACATCTTCCTTACGCCGGGCGCGTGCATTAATATTTTCTGATTTCTAAAACTCTATCCTGTTCACCGCACTGAAAAGTGCCCTGATCGATGCTCTCGTGATGTTTGAGCTTTCACCCACACCGAAGGTGATCTTTCCGGTATTCTTGTCAAGCACCTGTATATAGGCTGCCGCTTTCGCATTTGAGCCCATTGCAAGCGCATGCTCGCTGTAGTCGAGGATCTTAAAGTCCACATTAAGATATTCGCTTATCGCGCTCTTGACCGCGTCGATCGGACCGTTTCCCGAATGTTCTACGATCTTTTCCACACCGTGATCGGTGAATGTAAGTATGATCTGTGTATCGTAATCTTCGTCCTTGCTTCCCGAAAGATCCGCGATCTGGCATTTTCTGAAATGAAGCGGTTCTTTCCTGTCAATATAATTAGCCTTGAACTCGTTCATAATGGTCTCAGGCGCAACTTCTCCGTGCTGTTCCGCAATGACCTGAATGATATCCGCGAATTCCTTGTGCATTGCCTTCGGAAGCTTGTAGCCGTAATATGTATCCATGATAAAGGCAACTCCGCCCTTTCCGGACTGGCTGTTGATACGTACGATCGGCTCGTATTCCCTTCCGATATCCGCCGGATCTATAGGAAGGTAAGGAACCTGCCAGATTTCCGACTTTCTTTCCTTCATCGCCTTTACGCCCTTGTTTATCGCATCCTGATGCGAACCTGAGAAAGCTGTAAATACGAGCTTTCCGGCATACGGATGTCTCGGGTCTATAGTCATCTTGGTACATCTTTCATATACTTCGATGATCTCCTTGATATTCTCTATATCGAGTTCAGGATTGATCCCCTGTGAGAACATGTTGTAGGCTATCGTAAGTATGTCTACATTTCCCGTTCTCTCACCGTTTCCAAAAAGAGTTCCTTCAACCCTGTCCGCACCTGCCAAAAGTGCAAGCTCACTGATCGCTACTCCTGTTCCCCTGTCATTATGCGGATGCACGCTTAATACTATGCTGTCTCTGTCTTTGAAATGTCTGTTCATCCACTCTATCTGATCTGCATATACGTTAGGAGTGTTCATCTCCACCGTTGCCGGAAGGTTGAAAATGATCTTCTTGTCAGGCGTCGGCTCCCATATCTCCTGAACCGCCGTACAGATCTCCAGAGCAAAATCAAGTTCAGTTCCCGTAAAGCTTTCCGGTGAATACTCAAGAAGTATCTCGCCCGGGAAGGTCTGCGCATACTTCTTTACAAGTCTTGTGCCCTCTCTTGCTATCTCTATGATATCTTCCTTAGGTTTGTTGAATACCACGTCTCTCTGAAGGGTAGAGGTAGAATTATAAATATGTACTATAGCCTTCTTTACGCCCTCAAGCGCTTCAAAGGTTCTTGTTATAAGATGTTCCCTGCACTGAACGAGTACCTGAACCACAACGTCGTCCGGAATGAGTTTTCTTTCAACCAGCTGTCTTAAGAAATCATATTCGATCTGGCTTGCGGAAGGAAAACCTACTTCGATCTCCTTAAATCCAAGCTTTACCAGCAGATTGAAGAATTCTATCTTCTCTTCGACCACCATCGGCTCGATAAGAGCCTGATTTCCGTCACGAAGATCAACGCTGCACCAGACAGGCGCTTTTTCGATCTGCTTATCCGGCCACTGTCTGTCCTTAAGGTCAACGACCGGATTTCTCTTATATCTTTTATAGTTTAACATTTATATATTGCCTCCATTTATATATTGATAATATTTGATCATCTTATAATGATAACAGTTTTAAAAGCTTTACGCTCACTCCGGTTTTTCCGAAGGCTTCGGCGTATGTGCGGTCTCCGGCTCATCCGCAGGTTCCGGTGTATGCGTGACCTCCGGCTCATCCGCAGGTTCCGGCGTACTTGTGGTCACCGGCTCATCCGTAGGTTTCGACGTACTTGTGGCTGCCGGCTCATCCGTAGGTTTTACAGTCGGTTTTACCGTCGGCTTCGGTGTTGCTGTAGACGGTGTCTGATTCCTGGTCAGTTCTATAGTAAGCTTTGGCTCATTGAGATATTCAACTCCTTCGAGCTCTTCGAACATCACTGCAGCTTTCTGCTTGCCGATCCTCAGGTTTTCAAGATCTATCTTCGGAACAATGGAAGAAACATCCACTTTTTCCAGTGTATTTTCCAACCCCTTTACCACAAGCGAAAGCTCCGTATCAGCGTCGTAATCTACCGACACATCCGATATGAGATTAACGAACTTTATATCTCTTGCCGTGAAATCTATAGTCTTTTCCGAAAGCTTTTCGATATCGATCTTCACCGTTGCCTTTGAATCATCCGACAAAAGCTTCACGCCTTCCGGAAGATATTCAGTTATGTCGTATTCCTGCTCAAGATTCTCCGTAAGTCCCGTGACATCCGTCTCAATGGTGATATCCTTGATCGTCTTTATCACCTTGGATGAAGCGGCGATCTTTACATTCTTAAGTGAAACCGAAGTTCCGGTTATCTCATGATCTTTGGCCGGCTCACCCTTGACCTGAAGCTTGATCTCAGGTTCTGCAATTATCAGAGGACTTCCCGAAACATTTATGTTCTTAATACCGAATACCAATTTAGCGTGCGTCACACTGCTGCCGTTGGCGTCATATGCTTTCGGTTCGCAGATAGTCCTGAAGTCTCCCGATACTCCCGAGATATCCACATTCACCCTTACGGTCTTGATCCTCTTTATCACCGAATCAGGTCCGGAAACCACGATACGGTTAGGCGAGATCGTAAGTTCATCCTTGCTCATATAATAGCCTTCTTCTGCGCTGTTGGAAGTCTTGGCTCCGATATTAAACTGCTTTGACACATAGTCTTCAATGTTGACGATAAGCGTCTGGTTCTTTCCTTCAATTATCTCCGGTGTAGAACTGAACCTTGACGTGAGGGATACTTCTACCGGAACAGCGTTCGTTATCGAATACTTCTCAAGGTCGGCAACCGCTGAAAAATCTTTTGAAGTCAGAGTGTCCACAACGCTCTTTTTGCCTTTTACAAGAATATTGACGGTCTGCGCGGAAGTGATCTCATAGCACTTGCCGGCTTCGGTAATGGCGTTCTCGTTTTTAACCGTTACCGGGATCCCGTATATCCTTGTGCTTTTCGTCGGGTCATCTATATTGATAATGACCAGCCACAGAAGAAATGCCGCAAAAACAGAGATGAGCTTTAAGCCGATATTATGATTGAGCTTTATTTTCATCTTCATCATGCCTGCGCCATCCTTTCAAAGCCTTTCTCTTTCTGCCTGTATCCTGCTCTGGTTTTCTAAAGCTGATGCGGATCTCTTTGCGGATAGTGTCCGCATCCACATTTCTTATTATCCTGCCCTCTTTCGCGATGGATATCTTTCCGGTCTCTTCCGAAACTATGATGACCAGACAGTCGGAGGCTTCCGTTATACCTATCCCTGCCCTGTGCCTGGTCCCCATATCCTTGCTGAGCTTCCTGTTGTCTGAAAGCGGCAGGTAACAGGTCGCAGCCACAAGCCTGTTGCCTCTGATGATGACCGCGCCGTCATGCAGAGGAGTGTTCTTTTCAAAAATATTTATAAGAAGCTGACTTGATATGGCTGAGTCCAGAATAATGCCCGTATTGATATACTCCGTAAGATTTACTTCATTCTCAAGGACGATCAGCGCGCCCGTGGAAGATTTCGCCAGGTCTAGCGTTGCCGATATGATCTCGGAAATGCTCTCTGTTGAAATCCTGTCATTGGCCTGCGAATCGTCGATCGGGATTATTGATGTGATCAGATTCTTGCTTCCAAGCTGCTCCAGAGCTTTTCTGAGCTCGGGCTGGAAAAGAATGAGGATGGCTATGATGCCGACGCTTATGGTCTTTGAAAAGATCCAAAGTATTACATTAAGCTGCAGCAGCGCCGCTATAAGCGCGAAAAACACAAGTATCGCGATTCCCTTAAACAGAACCCACGCCCTGGTATCCCTTACCCAGTTTATGAAGTGATATAAAAGAAATGCCAGAATAAGTATCTCAAAGACATCAATGATCCCTATCTTCGGAAATACTATCCAGTTAAGATAATCTTTTACCGCACTCACAAATCCGTTCATGACCTTCCTCCTTTCCATGTAATAACCGTATCCAGCCAGGTTGATCAGCTTAGCTGTTATTCTTCCGGTTTATCTTCTGTCGTCTCTTCACTGTCCGGTGTCTGCGGCATCGTCTCCGATTCCTTTAACATCGACATTATAACTTCCGAATCTATATGATGCTCCTGTGCGTCATTTTCCTCATCACCGGCATCTTCCGTTTCTTCATCCTCATAATCCTGATCTTCAGGTTCTTTGGAAGTGATCTTCTTAACCCTGTTGACCTTTCCGGTCATCTTGATCTTCGGAACAGCCTTTACATAATAATAGTAATCATCATCTTCAAACTGTACATTTTCTATCGCCGAATAATCCAGCGCAAGTTTCATGAACCTTACTATATATGAAACTATTCCGCCGATAACCGAATAAATGATTATCTTTGATATGTCAAGCTCCACGTCCATCAGCACGCACGAAGAAAGGAACAGCACTATACTTACGAGCACTCCGCACGCGCAGGCAGCCTCTCCGCAGTAATTGAACTTTCTGGTACGCAGGAAATAAACCATGAACATAACAACAATGCAGATGACAACTATCATGTACATATCTTTATTCTTGACAAAGCTGTTGGCAACATTTTTATATACCTGAAGAGCTTCATCGGGATTGGAAGCATCCGAAGACGTATATACCATCTTTACCGTATGGAGCGTATAATAAGCAATTATTCCGCAGGCAAGCGCCACTATCCCCGACGGTCCCACCGTTATGCCGAACAGCATCGGCAGGATGTAAGGTATCCCCCAGTGCATAAATACCGCCGCGCACAGGGCGATATAACTCTTTCCCGGAGTATATCTTAACAGTAAAAAATAAAGTATAAGAAATACAAGTCCAACGAACATCGCTAGTATCGAAGATACTGCATATACGTCAAGCATTACAACGGCTGCCGCCAGAAGCGTCATGACCGCCATCGGGAGGAACGCCGAAACCGCTCCCATCAGCATGCATACAGTTTTCTGGGAAACTTTTGCGTCAAAACCTATCGCCTTCCCGATAACGCGAAACAATACGATCCCGAAAACTATCCTTGCGATCAGATCAAAATATGTGGAAAATCTCTGATAAACAGTCCTTAATCTTTCTCTTATATCAAATAAAACCGGCATCATTTCCTCCTACTCGTCCGCATTATTTTTGTTCTCGGTATCGTCATAGTATTTCTTGAGCATCTTAAGTCTCTTGAAATACTTCTGCAGACGTTTAAATGAATGTGAATAATGGAGCGCGGATACAAACATCCCCGCAAGACAGAATACTATCAGCAGGATCAGATAATATCCCAGGATCCTGGTCCCCAGACTCTTATAGTCCATCGTTACGGCATTGGCGATCAGCCATTCCATGTTATAGAGTCCAACCATGACCAGTATAAGAAGATATGCGGCTGTTACCGACAGGACGTTCTTGATAAGCCCGAGTCTGACATAATCCGACTTATAATATCTTGAAAGCCTGATGTCATCCTGATGATTTTTCTCATAGATAGCAAGCTTTGTCATCAGCTTTACCTTGCTTTTATTGACCATTGTCTCCTCCTTAACCGAAATTGTCTCAATAGCAATTAATTATAGCACGAAAAAAATTGATAGTAAAGACAAAAAGATGAGCAGGCTCGAATTCATCTCACCTGCTCAATCTGTTTATTGATCTCTGACTTATTGAAGCTTATCGCTTGCAACCTCCGTGATACCCTTAACAAGTCCCGATATATTCTGGATCTCTGAAGGAATGATGATCTTGGTTGCTTTTCCGTCGCAAGCCTGCGCAAATGTCTCAAGGCTCTTAAGCTGCATTGCCTGTAATGACGGAGCTGCTTCGTTGATATATCTGATACCTTCCGCATTGGCAAGCTGGATAGCTTTGATAGCTTCGGCGCGGCCTTCCGCTTCCTTAATGGTTGCTTCCTTCTTAGCCTCGGCTCTTAAGATTGCCGACTGCTTCTCTGCCTCTGCCTCAAGGATAAGGCTTTCTTTCTTACCTTCTGCAACAAGGATAGCCGACTTCTTCTCACCTTCCGCGATAAGGATAGCTTCTCTTCTTTCACGCTCTGCCTTCATCTGCTTCTCCATTGCATCCTTTAAGGCTGCCGGAGGCATGATGTCCTTAAGCTCTACTCTGTTAACCTTGATTCCCCAAGGGTCTGTTGCCATATCAAGGGAAGCCCTCATCTTGGTATTGATGATCTCTCTTGATGTAAGAGTCTCATCGAATTCAAGCTCACCGATAACGTTACGAAGTGTTGTTGCCGTAAGGTTTTCGATAGCCATTATAGGATTCTCAACACCGTAAGCAAAAAGCTTAGGATCCGTTATCTGGAAGAATACTACCGTATCGATCCTCATTGTAGCATTATCCTTGGTGATAACCGGCTGAGGAGCGAAATCCACAACCTGTTCCTTAAGTATTACCCTCTTAGCGACCCTGTCGATGATAGGCCATTTCCAATGGAAGCCTACACTCCATGTTGTCTCATAAGCTCCGAGTCTTTCAATGATGAATGCCTGTGTCTGAGGCACGATCTTGATGCAAGAAGCCGCCAATGCGATGATTATGGCTATGAGTACAAATAAAACAAAAACTGAACCTGCGCCATCCATTTCCGTTTTCCTCCTGTTTTCTAAATAATCTTTTTTATTTTATCCCTGCTCCAAGGCTTAGGATCATTTGGTTAAAATGAGTTTTACGCCCGATATCTCGGAAACAGTCGCGTTCTCTCCCGCTTCAAATGTAACGTTATCCGAAGCCGAACGCGCCGTCCACTCATTTCCGTTAAGTGTTGCCGTTCCCGTTGCAGCGATATTGTCGACCTTTTCGGTCACTATCACTCTCCTGCCTATAAGACTGTCAACATTCGTAGGCACCGTCTTCTTGTTAAATCTTTTAGCTATAGACGGTCTGAACAGGAACAGTGTAGCCAGCGAAACTATAAAGAAAACCGCGAACTGCACATATCCGTTATTCGTAACGGTGGCTACCAGCGCCGCTGCAGCTGCTCCTGCGGCAAACCATACTGTCGCAAGACTTATAGTCGCAAGCTCAATAAGTAAAAATATAAACATTGCTATGAGCCAGTATAAAGTATCCAACATAAAAAGCCCTCCTTTACTACCTTTTATATGATTTTACTTTATACCATCCCTGTATTCAAGTTAAGTTTTAATTAGAAACCAGCCTGTCTTTTCTAAGGATCTCATACATTATGAGCGAAGCCGCCACCGCCGCGTTAAGCGACTCTGTCTTCCCGCACATAGGTATCCTTATCCTTTCATCACAGGCTTCTATTACTTCGCGGCTTATGCCATTGGCTTCATTTCCTATCACTATACCAGTCTTTGACGGGTAAACTGCCGCCGTATATTCCACCGACGATTCCAGATACGCCCCGGATACCCTGTAACCGTTTTCTTTCAGAAGGCCTATCGTTTCCGAAAGATCGCCGGCGTAAACAAACGGCATTCTGTATATGGCTCCCATCGTGGAACGGACCACCTTGGGGTTATAGATATCCACGCAGCCGCTGTTAAGGATGATAAGGTCAAATCCCGCAGCCTCCGCGGTGCGCAGTATCGTTCCCAGATTTCCGGGATCCTGTATCCTGTCAAGCAGAAGTATCCGGCTCTTTCGGCTTTCCGGTTTATCCGCAGCAGCCAAAGGATCGTCCTTAATGATATAGTCTTCCATGCGGTATTCCGGCATCCTGAAAACGCCCATTATCCCCTGCGAGTTAACTGTGCCGCTCACATGCGCGAATACCCTGTCGGTCATTATCTCATGATCGCACTTTTTAAGCAGCTCCCTTACTCTCACCAGCTTCTCATCTTCCGCATCTGCTTTATACCCTATTGCAGTTTCCCTGTCCGTCCTTTTATCTGCCGCTTTGTCCTCTATTATATAGAGCCCATTGTAAAAGCTTTCCGACAGATAAAGCTTTTTCAGGAAACTGCCGTCAACTTCATTAATAAGCCTTAACCCTTCCGCCGCAAAAGCCTTTTCTTTCATGCTGGTCCTGCTCTTTTCCATAAGGGCGGTAATATACTTCACCTGTTTTCCGTCTGTGCTCTCTATCATGGATCAATCTCCGAATTTCTGTTGTCCTTCATTCTCAGTATAACCATCTTTATCCGGTTATCGGATTCACGGTATCCGATATGATCATTATACAATCTGTCTTCCTCTTTCGTCAATCCTGTAATCCTTTTTGTAGATCAGCTCGGATATCGGAACCAGCTCATAGCCGAGGCTTTTAAGCTTTTTTATTATCGCGTCAAGCGCGTCCGCCGTATGCTTTCCGCCGTTATGCATGAGTATTATCGTGCCGCTCCCAAGTTCCTTCGAATCACAGATACGTCTGATCAGGACATCCGGCTCATACCCCTTCCAGTCAAGCGAATCCACATTCCACTGTATAGGATAATAACCAAGATCGCTCACCGCGGCAATAAGAGTATCGTTATAATCTCCGTAAGGCGGCCTGAAAAGCTCCATATCCTTTCCCGTTATCTCCTTAACTTTATCATGAACTATCTGTATCTCTTCTTTACATTCTTTTGAAGAAAGTTTTGACATCTGCTTATGGTTCTCGCTGTGATTTCCGAGATCATGTCCCGCTTCGCTGATGGCCTTAACATCATCAGGATATTTTTCAACCCAGCCTCCCGTCATGAAAAAGGTTGCTTTTACATCATTATCTTTCAGTGTCTTAAGAATCCTTCCTGTATCTTCGTTGCCCCACGCCGCGTCAAAGCTTATGGAGATCTTTTTATCTTCCCTCTCCACCGAATAGATCGGAAGAAGACGGTTTTTTGCCGTACTGTATGCGCTCATTGCTGTCTTTTCATACGCTTCAAGCCCCAAAAACGAAAACAGCACCAACAACACGAGCGACATAATGACGATCACTTTCTTCATTTTCATGCCTTTCATACATTCTTGCAGATATTATATGATGTTATTTATTCCTGCTATTCCCATATCATGCACATTTTATTCTTCTGCCACCCGTTACCGTTTTTTCTCTCGGAATACTAGTCAATTCGCAATCCGCTTCGCTGCTTGCTCATATAAATTTAAAAATCTGTAAATTTTTAGGGTACTGCACAACTTGAAAAAATTCCTTTTTTTTGCTATAATTTTAAACAGGACGACCGCAGAAGGGTTTCCGGCGCGGTGTGTCATATTCTTTTTTATTTCGACGTTATCAAATTTTTCCGAAGGAGGCTTCCTATGTTTAACAATGGCGACTTTGTTATCAAATCCGGCAGCGGCATCTGCCGAATCCATGATACTGTAGAGCTTGATCTGTTCGATGACGGCAATATCAGGCTTTATTATATCGTCATACCTGTTGAAGATAAAGGAAGCAGATTATATGTCCCTACGGACAGCTGCGCGAATAATATCCGCCATGTGCTTAATGAAACTCAGGCTTTAGATGTGATCAGGTCAATCCCTTCGATCAAGGCTTTGGAATTTGAAAATGAAAAGCAGCGTGAACTGAAATATAAAGAAGCTGTGAAAAGCTGTGAACCGGAGACTCTCGTCGCCATTCTCAAGAGTATGAACGCAAGAAGAAATATGCGTCTTGAACAGGGCAAAAAGAGCTTCGCGATCGACGAGCATTTCTTTAAGCTTGCCCAGAATAATCTGTATTCCGAACTTGCTTTTGCGCTTGGCAAAGAAAAGCACGAGATGGAAGCTCTGCTGAATGATATACTTGAAACATAGTAAGACCGCATTCTGCGGTCTTACTTTTTTCCTGATCATAATATCAGAAACCGAAGAAATCCGAGATCTCTTTTCTGTGTTTCATGGTGTATTGATATCCGTAATAGTATAACTTTTTTATCTTATCAAGATCTTTTTCAAACGACTCTATCTGATACGCCCTTGAAGGTCTTATGACATACGCCTTACCCTGTTTTTCAAGCTCTTTGATATACTCAAGCTCACTGTTGTACATATTGTGACGGTTAAGCATCGCCTTTTTAAGCTTCGGGTATTTCTTTCCCACTATCCCTGCAGTTATCTTTACGGAAGAAGTGAGTTTCTTATGATATCCCTTCGGTCTTGTAAGAATGATGAGAAGCTTGTCGCAGCCGTCCTTAAGCGCGCGCGCCGCCGGGATCGAATCCGCTATTCCTCCGTCGTAATACTCTTTTCCGTCTATCTTTATGACCGGAAAGACCAGTGGGAGCGCGCAGGTTGCCTGAAGTTTTGTAAACTGCTTATCAAGTTTGTTTCCGTCAAGGTATTCGGCCTTTCCCGTCCTCGCGTTGGTGACTCCTATTTTCACTTTTATATCGCTTGAATTGTAAGTCTCCCAGTCAAACGGGTATACAGTGTCGGGAACTGTCTCATATGCAAATTTGATCCCGAAAAGACTTCTGTCCGTCAGATAGTTTCTGAATCCTATATAATTCTTATTATGCCTTAAATTCATCAAAACCTTATAGTTTCGCTTCTTCTGTCCTGAAACATAGGAAATTCCGTCTGTGATCCCCGCCGATACTCCGATCACGTAGTCAAATTTCATGGACATATCCAAAAGCGCGTCCATGACTCCGCATGAAAATATAGGGCGGAAAGTTCCACCCTCAAGTACAAGTCCGTTCATTAAGTGTACCCTGATCAGGCTCTGCT
>CACZSY010000260.1 GCA_902783965.1 uncultured Lachnospiraceae bacterium | reverse complement strand
TTTTATAAAATCCCTGTCATATTCAAATGAGATATATGGCCTATCATCATCCTGATGAATAATAGCTATTCTTGTTCCCCATAGAATTACTTCAGCAGTATTAATCATTTCTCATCACCCCACACAAAGACTCTTTCTTTATTCTTTTTCTTCCCTGACGCCCTTTTCCTTTTCTTTTCTGATTCCAAAAAATATGACGGTCTCTTACTTTGATCCGGAACTACCATATCAAGTCTATCGTCAAGTTCTAACGCTTTGAGGATTTTAAAAAAAGAACTCAGACTGATATCTTCTCCATTTTCAAATCTGGAAATGCTTCTGATCGACACCCCTGACTTATCAGCAAGCTCTTTCTGTGTCATAGAAACATTAATTCTATATTCTTTTATTCGCTTATTCATCTCTGATACATTATTCATAAAATTTATTCACCTCGTAAAAACTAGTCATTTCTGGCTTATTACATTATATTTATATCATAATACGCAGTATTTGTCTAGTTTGTCTTTCCACCTTACTTTATTGATCCTGTTGGGACAAACGGAAAAGCATCCCACAAATAAGGAGTACTCTTTTGACACTTAAGGAAGCCCATGAATCATTAGATGATGATATAGAATCATTTTTGATAGAAAAGCGGTTTGAAGGTCGCAACAACCTCCGGATCATTCTGAAATGCCCCGCATCATTCATGTAAGTGCCGCCATTCACAAGCGGAGCAAGGATATTTAGCCGTTTATTCTTATCAATACATACTCTGACCTGCATCCGGTCTTGAATTTCAAAGACCAGTCAGAGATTCCGGAAGTTACAATGAAATCTGTCTTACCCAAATGTTTTAAACCATAGATGCTTTTGTTTTCTCCTATGTATTGCATAAGATATGTCAAAGGCAGCATTTGTCCGCCGTGGGTATGACCTGAGAGCACCAGGTCAACCTCTGACTTCTGCTGTGCGTCATAGTCAACCGGCTGGTGGTCAAGCACAACCATGTATTTGTCCGGATCAAGGTCCTTCGTCAATTCTTCCATCGATCTACGCGCCCCGGATTTCTCAACGGTTTCCGAAGCATCCTTTCTGCCTATCAGATAGAATCTGTCATCGATGAGTACTGCTTCGTCCTGCAAGGTTCTTACTCCGTTTTTTTCGAGTTCCTTTACAAGCTCTTCACCGGTAAATTTTCGATTATTATAATAGCCCTTGTCATGATTGCCGAATACAAAATATATTCCGTAACGGGTCTCCAGCTTTCCTATTGACCTGCAGGCTTCGATCATATCCTGCTTAGTGGTTGAATCGTCAACAAAATCCCCGGTGATCACTGCAACATCTATATCGTTCTTATTCATTTCATCTATGTATTTACTCATTTCATCGCCGTGAAAACTTGTTCCGATGTGAGAATCTGCGATCTGCAGGATATTAATCTCACCCGTTTCCTTTTCACTTGACAAGTTGTACTCTGTCTGTACTACGCGATGTAAGTTATACCAGCCAAATCCTAAGTAAACCACTGTTATCAGCAATACGACCAGGGCAATGATATTTCCTGATACTTTCACATGTCCGTTAAAACTGTAAATGATCTTTGCAATTATATCCATTAGGAGCCAGAAAAATGTCAGGTGAACAAACACGATCACCGCATTTGTAAGATTCATTGTCACTACAATGATCGTAATACACGCCACAACGATCACAATAGCTAAGATCAGCCTGCGGCTGTGTATGCCGCCGCAGAGACTGTTAATGAATTGCAGATTATAGATCCGATTTGTCAGATATGCCAGGCTTGCTCCGAATAACACAAGCGCGACAGTTAAAGCTATTAACCAGATATGCATATTTCACCTTTTCTTTCTATTATGGTTTTCTTTCCTTTATTATCTTTCCTTTAAGGTTTTCTTTCCATTGTAAACAGTCAATCTTCAGCTTTTTCTGATCAACCTCGGATATCAACCTCGTGTTTATACATCACAGAAGAATGTGTAAATGATAAGCGTTGGAACGGTAAGCAGTATTCCGGCGATTATATCGGTAAGCCAGCATACGCCGCTTAACGTCCTTGCGGTAATTCCAAGCACCATCACTGCCACGCATATGATCCTTAAGATAAGAACTATCCTTTTCTGTTCTTCCTTTTCAAGAAAATATCCGACAAGGTAGATCGTGCTTGCCATTGATGCGATAAAAAGCATCGTATGCCCTGACGGGAATGACACCTTTGGCGCGCTTTTTCCATCAAGCTTTACCGGACTGAGATTAAATGACATGCCTTTGATCAATGCATATTTGATAAGGAGCAGTATATAAAATCCGCCTGTTGCTATTATGCTTTTATCTACCTTGTTGATATCCTTTTCTTTGATATACTGAAAGATTCCTATGCCTGCCCAGACTCCCGCGGCAAGCAATGCAATTATTCCCAGGATCATTGAGATTATATAAAAGACTTTGGAATATCCAAGTGTCTCGTTATACGACCAGAGATTTCTGAACCAGTTATTTACTGTTGATAGTCCAATCTTAGTCATATTCGGTCCTATACGGTCTACATCTACGATCTTAACTGCGATCATTAAAACTATCGCATATAAGAATACGTTAACAAAGATCGCTATCTTTTTGCCGTCCTCCATGTCCGCGAAGTCTCCTTTTTTCTGCATCAAGCTCTGCTAATACAGGATTGTCACCCTTCACTACGGTAAAATGGATCTCCTGACGGTTAATTCCCGTAGGTGCCATAAGTCCCGCTTTGATCACTGTCTCCAATTCTGTTTTAATCATTTCAGAGCTTTAGTTTTATAGTCTTTTTTTACGATATTCTTAATAAAATCCCTCTCCGGATCCTGATCAACATAGTAGTAGAATCCGTTAACTTCTTTCATTTTTGAAGAATATATCTTATCCTTATCCAGTGTAACTGAGCTGTTGATATACCAGCCTACCGCTTTACCTGTGTTGGCTTCAACAGTTTCATTTACCGTTTCATACCTGTTTATCTCATCAAACAAAGTCCCGTTTTCCTGATATGACAACGGTTCCGGACTTTTCAGATGCGATAAGGAACTATTGTCATATAAAATAAACGGCAGTTCCCAGTCGATCAGACCTTCATTAGATCCAAGATCTTCGCTTTCCGGATAATCATATAGTTCACAGGCTGTTTTTAATAGATCGATATCCTTTTTGTGATCAGATCCTCCCAGACAGATCATAACATCCACAAAAGAATTATCTGATGAAGGACTGATATTTAACTTATCAACTATCTGTTTGAAACAGTCTTTATCAAGTTCAGCGGTATAATGCGGTTTATATGAAAGCTTTCCATATACAGAGCTGCCGGGTGTATATTTATCCACGAAAGAACGGTACGAAAGATCGGGTCTTACATATTCAGAATCTTTAGCAAGCTCATATTCGCTGTCCTTCGGCTGATCCTTCCAGGAGACAGGGGACGGTTCCAATGTCTCCGTGTCCCCTGTCTCCCTGTCTCCTTAGTTTAGTTCTTTAAAGTTTGAGGCATTGGCCTTATAGAGTTTTTTGAATACCCTGTAATTGCGTTCATACACTTCTCTGTTTTCAGGGTTTGGAGTATAGACATGCTCGGCTTTTATTAGCTGCCTTGCAAGTTCAAGTACATCAACGCCTTTAATGCCTGCCGCTACAACAAGAGCGGTTCCTATACCGCCAACCTCCTGAGAGTTTCTTACAGTTTCTATCGTACGCCCGGTAATATCCGCAAGCATCTGACATGTTACAGGCGACAACGCTCCGCCACCGACAAATCTGATCGTGTCGGAGGTTTTTACCTTCTTCATCTCACATTCCAAAAGCCAGCGCAGATGATAACAGATACCCTCAAGTACAGCACGGATCATATCTCTCTTACCATTCTCGATCCTTATGTTGAAGAACATCCCGCCCGCTTTGGAATCCTCAAACGGGCAACGGTTGCCATGCAGCCATGGTGTAAAGATAACTCCATTTGCTCCCGGAGGTACCTTACTGACCTCTTTTGACAGATAATCATAAAGGCTTACATATTTGCTCTCAACATCCGTAACCTTGGTTTGTTCCAGATAAATGCCTATCTCATCCAGTGCGAGATGATTCATTACCCATTCAAAGCATTTACCGGCTGTCTCCAATTCCGCATAATAATTGAAATATCCGTGTTTAGCCGACAAAACGCCGGTTATCATAGCATTTATATCAACCGTCTGATAATCCAGATATGTTGATACCCAACCTGATGTTCCGACATATATATGTGTATCTCCCGGTCTTGTACACCCGGCGCCGATATTTACGAAGGTTGTGTCTCCGCCGCCTCCGAATACCGGGATGCCCTTCACAAGTCCAAGATCATTTGCAGCTTTCTCTGTCAGACCACCAACCAGATCAGTACTGTCTATGATTTCCGGCATATGCTTAGGGTCTACCTTATACATTTTAAGCAACCCCTTGTTCCAGCCTTCTTTTCCTTTGCGGGTATCATAGAGGAAAGTTGCAAATGCTGAATCAGCAGTTCTGATTATCCTGCCCGTACAGCGCGCCACAAGATAGTCGCAAATGTCCAGCCATTTATACGTTTTCTTAAAGACCTCCGGCTCGTTATTTTCTACCCATTTGTATTTCCATACCGGATCCTTGGCGCTGGTCGAGCCGGCATAATTAACGATCAGATTTCTTACAAGTTTATACAGGCTGCAGCCGGAAACCTTGATGATCCCGCTTCCCATGCAATCCTTGTATTCTTTAATTCCCCTTTGATCCAGATAATTCATTGGAGGTCTGACTGCATTTGCATTCTCATCAACAAGAACCGTTCCCTGCATCTGTGTGCAAAAAGCCATTCCTTCAATTTTATCAGGCGTTACATCAGATTTTTCAAATAAAGCTTTAGTAGTGGAGCATATCGCTTCCCACCACTCTTCTGCATCCTGATCGGCACCACCATCTTCAGAGATATAGATCCCATAAGCTGCTGTTGAACTTGCCACAATACTTATTTCCGAGCCAATATCAAACAGACAGGTTTTTACACTGCTGGTGCCAAAATCATAAATGATAACGTACATTGATCAGTCCTCTTTCAAGTGAATGTCCCATCCTGTATTGATCTTTTTCTTTACTTTATCCATAGTCTCATCATCAAGCTCCGGCCAATCAACCACAGTTGTTGCTTTATTTTTTACAAGATGGGCTTTTTCCGCGCATAAGGCTAGCGGCGTATCTGCAAGTGAATCGGAATAGAAATTATCGATCACCGGAAAACCGTGGTCAATGATGTACTTTGCCTTTTCCTTGGCATACATAAGGTTATTCATAAATACGCCATACTCGCGATCGTACTCCGTCGCCATATAGTTAACGCCAAGTCTTTTTGCGATAGGACCGATTATGCAATCCGGAGATGCGCTGATGATAAGATCATCAGGTTTTTTCTGTGCCAGATACCACGCAGATATCTTTTTCTCATATTTATCCCAGTAACGCTCGATCTGTACGTCAAAATCATCAACCATGGTAAGATAGCTGAACATCTTTCGCTGCAGCTGATAATTTTGGACCTTTCCCCTTTTATGTTGGATCAAAGTTTTGATCATTCCCGGAAAAAATGTGAACCATAGTTTCGGACGGCGTTTCATACACCAAAAAGCAAAACCAATTGAGCAATCCGAATAAAAGATCGTTCCGTCAAAATCGTATACATTCATCCTGTTTTCCTCCCGTTTACTATCCGTTGTGTGAAAAACGGATCATATTTCGATTATATCCCGTAGTCACAAGATATGCTTTCTCTTCTTTATGAGCTTCCATAAGTCCACTTAGTGTAAATCCGCTCAAGCCTTTGATCTTAATATCCGGATCGGTCAGGTCAAATAACTCTCCTGAATCTCTCTGTATGATAAGGACCGAATCAGCTTCAAAGAACAGTGATAATTCTATTAAAACAGGTTTCCCTGAATCTTTGTTCTTTTCAATAATAGTAAGACCGATCTCTTCCACAAATAAAGCTGCACGGTTTGCTTCTGTCTTTGAGTAATTATGAGAAAGCATACTGTCACTGACATTTTTTGAAAGTGCAACTATATTTTCCTCTGTCAAAGTGTCATCCATAACCACGATCTCAGTATCCATGTCCTTGAGCAAAAACGGGAAATTATCTTTTCCATACTTAAGATATACAAACAGCATAGCCCCCGCAAGCGTCAGTATCGGCGCTATAGCAAGTCCTGCCCACATACCGTTTTTCCCAAAAAGCAATGAACCTGTTATTGGAAGCACTACATACAACAAACCGTTCTGAAGACATGATATGCATACCGACATGCCAATGCGGTCGATCAGCATATAGTAAGAAGTGGTAAGCGAAACAGCACTGCAAAATGCAAATCCCAGGGAAACGATCCTTATGGCAGTGATCGACGGATCAAGCGCTGCGCCCTCAGTAATTCCGAACAGTCCGCAAAACTGTTTTGCAAAAATACAGATCAGCATCGTTGCCACTGCGCCTTCAATGAGCGCTGCTTTTATTCCCGACTTCATCACCCTTTTTATAAGCTGATGATTCTTCTCTCCGAAGTAGGTTCCTATAAGCGGCTGCATTGCCATGCCCACGCCGTCCATAACAACACTGAACTCTATCAGGCTGACCACAACTGCAAGAGTTATAAGAGCTGTATCACCATAATTTCTTGATACAAATCCTATCATCACGTAATCCATCAGCGCCCAGCATAAATACACAGACGAATCCACGATACTATACCGCGAAGTCAGGAAAAAATCTTTTATGGAAAGATGCCATGTAAAATGAAGCGTGTTTCCTTTACGGAAGTAATGCCAGCAGCAGACAAGGATACCGAGACCATTTCCTATAACAGATCCAAGTATGATACCGGTCATGCCAAAGAACTTTGTCAGTATTACTGACAGGACAATGTTTCCGCCTATCTGGAATACATAACATATATTGTTGCAGAATTCATCTCCGTCACTGTACACCATCTGCTCAAGATAAAAGATCACGATGGTCAAAAACGCATTGATCGGTACAAGACGGTAATATTTAAGCGCCTGTTCAAGAATATCCCCTGTGATACCATTTGCACTAAAATAAATATCTTGAATAAAGAAAATGGTTAAAGCAGACAACAGACCAATGGAAATACTGATGATCAGTCCCTGGCTGTATATCTCATCTGCTCGTTTTTTCCTCATTGCTCCGACTTCTCTTGTAAATACAATACCGACACCTGTTGAGACAAGGTCACCAAAAAATGTTACTATACCTGTCACCGGCGTTATGGCATTGATAGCTGCAACTCCTGATTCGCCGATGAAATATCCGGCAATGATGCTGTCACAAAGGAGCATGATATACATGACAGCCTTCGTAAATGTGCCTGATAAAAACATTGAACTGAATTTTTTTTCACAGAATCCTTTGTTATTCATATTTTCATTTACCTCTTTTTATAGACAGGGGAGACAGGGGACGCTGTGTCATCCTGTTCTTTTCCTTCAGCTCTTTGGTGACTGCACCTGTAACATATTGGTTCATAGTCGTTATCACCTCCATGTTCAGATTTTAAATCATACAGCTGCTCTTTTGTACCTACGAAAAGTAGAGTTGGCATCATACTATTTCATTAGTTTTCGTATTGTTTTTAACAGTTCTTCCACGACTTCTTCATCACCTTCTCTAATGCTTTCAGTCACGCATCCTTTCAGGTGGTAGCCAAGCAGTTCCTGATTAAAACCATCTATCGCAGATGCAGCAGACATGGATTGTTGAAGGATATCGTTACAGTATACGTCATCCTCGATCATCTTTTCCAAACCTCTTATCTGACCTTCAAGACGTTTTAAACGGTTAGTGAGAGCCTTCTTCTGAGCTTCTGTTCTGACTGTCTTTTTATGCGTCATGCCTACTCAACTCCCAGTACTTTGTAGTCCTGATCTTCAACTGCTTTTCTGAGTACATCATCTGCCACATCTGCGCTCAGTGTTACTACTGCAGTATTGGCGTTATGATCCGCCACTGCGCTTTCAACACCCGCAACAGCTTCAAGAGCCTTCTTTACGCGAGCCTCACAGTGTGCACACATCATTCCTTCTACCTTAAGTGTCTTTGTCATTTTCTTTTCCTCCATTTCATTATTTTCTTTATTATTGCTTTCATTATTTTGAAGTACATCCCCTAAAGATACGGGATGTCGCATTTTACGGTCATGCGATACGTCATGCACCTTAAATAAATTGAGCCTTAGAGCATTCATACATACAGTAAAGCTTGACAGGGACATGGCCGCTGCTCCCCACATCGGGTTCATGTGAATGCCGCGGTATAAGCCTGCCGCCATAGGTATGAGAATGATGTTGTAGGCAAATGCCCAGAAAAGATTCTCATAAATGTTCCTCAGCGTTCCCCTGCTGAGCCTTACAGCAGCCGATACATCAGAAAGCTTTGAATTCATAAGCACAACGTCCGCGGAATCCACAGCAACGTCAGCACCTGCTCCGATCGCAATCCCTATATCCGCACGGGTGAGTGCCGGAGAATCATTGATACCGTCGCCCACCATTGCTACTTTTCCATATTTCTGCAGGTTCTTTATAACAGATTCCTTGCCGTCCGGAAGCACGCCTGCGATAACCTTATCTACCCCGGCCTGCTTTCCGATCGCCAGCGCCGTCCTTTCGTTATCTCCTGTAAGCATCACAACTTCGATACCCATGTTCTGAAGTTCTTTTACAGCCCGAGCCGAATCTTCCTTGATAACATCGGCAACAGCTATTATTCCAAGCAGCTTTCCGCCTCCTGCAAAGAACAGCGGCGTCTTGCCTTCTTCCGAAAGGCTCTTTTCATTCTGCTCCATAGCCCGGTCTATGCTGCAGACAGTGCGGATAAACTTTCCTGAACCTGCATATAACGCCTGTCCGCTCTGTCTGGCGGATATGCCATTTCCCGGTAATGCCGTCCAATCGGTAACAGGATTCGCAGGACACGGCAGATCATCCACCGAGTTCACGATCGCTCTGGCAAGAGGATGTTCACTCCTCGCCTCCAAAAGACAGGCTGTTGTTATAAGCTCTTTCTCTGTTACGCCATCCGCCGGGATAATATCTGTCACCACCGGTTTCCCTGCAGTGATGGTTCCTGTCTTATCAAGTGCAACGATCTGCACTTTCCCGGTAGATTCCAGAGATTCGCTCGTCTTAAAGAGAATCCCGTTTTTCGCACCCATGCCGTTACCGACCATGATCGCTACCGGAGTGGCAAGTCCAAGCGCGCACGGACAGCTTATCACGAGCACGCTTATGGCTCGTTCAAGCGCAAATACCGCTCCTGCTCCCTGAACCATCCATATGATGTATACCAGTGCCGCAATTGCTATTACCGCCGGTACAAATACTCCCGAGACCCTGTCCGCTATCCTTGCTATTGGAGCCTTGGTTGCGGCTGCATCACTGACCATCTGTATGATCTGAGAAAATGTTGTATCTTCACCAACACGGCTGGCTTTTGCCTTGAAGAATCCTGACTGATTAATAGTTGCGGCGCTTACGCTGTCTCCTGCGGTTTTATCTATAGGGATCGATTCTCCTGTAAGAGCCGATTCATCAACAGCGGTATCTCCCTCAATGATCGTTCCGTCTACTGGTATCGCTTCGCCCGGTCTTACAACAAATATATCTCCTGCCTGTACTTCATCGATGTCCACCTGAATTTCTTTTCCGTCACGTTCTATAGTGGCGGTCTTAGGAGCTATCTTCATAAGATTCTTCAGCGCATCTGTGGTTCTTCCCTTGGACAGTGACTCCAAAGTCTTACCAACTGTGATAAGAGCCGGGATCATGGCAGCTGACTCAAAGTACAGCTGGCTGTGATAAATATCCATAAGCTCTGAGTCAGGTATACCCTGCGTTATCATGACTGTCATCTTGTAAAAGACATACAGCGACCATCCAAAAGATACTGATGACCCGAGAGCTACCAGGGCGTCCATGTTGGGACTGCCATGGAAAAGAGTCCTGAATCCTGAGATAAAAAATGCTCTGTTGATATACATCACAATTATAGCGAGCAGCATCTGGGTAAGTGTCAGTCCGAGATGATTGTGCTCAAGAAATGCCGGAACCGGAAGATCAAGCATATTGTGTCCCATGGTCAGATACATAAGGAGCACAAGAAACCCAACCGACCAGACAAGTCTTCTGACAAGCTTTGGTGTCTCGTGATCTTTTAACGCCTCTTCCTCAGCCGCAAGTTTTGCCAAAGCGCCTGTCTTTTCTTTATTATCTTTTGGATCCGAACCGTTCTTGGACCTTGCTCCGTATCCCGCTTCCTCTACGGCTCTTATGATATCCGCCTCTTCTGCGTCTCCTTCAATCCCCATGGAATTAGTGAGAAGCGAAACACTTACGGATCTTACGCCGGGAACCTTTCCCACTGCCTTTTCTACTCTGGTCTGGCATGCCGCACAGGTCATTCCTGTTACAATAAACTGCTTCATTTCTTCACTCCTAAATAGTACCCCCTACTATATGCAACTATATACTAGGGGGGTACTATTTGTCAACCATAACCTGCATCAACTAAGCAGCTAAATCTTATGCCGGTCAGCTTGAGATCTGTATTGTATCTGACTTCGTTATTCACAATCTGCAGGCATATTGTCATTGTATTTATAGGGACATCTATAATCAGAACAAATGCTTTCATTAAGTCTGTAAGCGGTCTGTCTTATCTCAGTGATACTTATTTGACATGATCTATGATTATAAACCCATACCTTTCAAGTATCCTCATATACTCTGCAAGCCGCTCATATAAAGGCTCCGCTTCATCTCCGAAATGCTCCTTAATGCTTATCCCAAGCTCATAGATGCTTGTCTTTCCGTCTATGAGCGGCCAGATAAAGTTTCCTATACCCTGAAGATGTATCTGTGAGACTTTGGGCTTTTTGAAAACCTTCTGCGCGATACGATTAAACAATCCCCTGTTTTCCATAAATATCGTAACGCTTCCGTCTTCATCCTTCTCCCATCTGTATTCCGCAGCTTTCCTCGGTATCTTATCAAGAAAATTGGATGAACCGGCATTATTGTCTGCTCTCATATCTGTTACCCTGTATTCCGATCCTTTATTCTAATTCTTTTACCTTTGAACCAGATTTTATAACTTGATCTTATATTTTAAGCTTTAGTCTTATTCTTGGAACTCACGGCATATTTTACGACTGCCGTGATCATAAGCGCCATAAGGACAAGACCTCCTATGATTCCCGTGTCAAACTTTGATGAAAGATCCATCTTATCGGCTGCTCCAACAACCGCAAGGATCGCGAGAAGGATACCGACAAGTCCCTCGCCTGCGATCATTCCGGAACAGAACAGTACGCCGGCGCCTGCCTCTGATTCCTTTTTCTTCTTATCCGCAAAATATCTGATGATTCCGCCGATCATTATAGTCGAGCTGAGTTCCAGCGGCAGATATAATCCTATCGCAACAGGAAGTACCGGTATCCCGAGTATCTCAACCACGATCGCGATAAAGATTCCGATAAATACCAGAGCCCACGGAAGGTTTCCGTCCATCACGCCCTCTACTATCATTTTCATAAGGGTTGCCTGAGGAGCCGCAAGATCCTTGGTTCCGAAGCCCCATGCCGAATCAAGAAGTATAAGAACTCCGCCGATCGTAAATGCTGATATCAGCGCTCCAATGAGTTCTCCTATCTGCTGTTTCTTCGGAGTTGCGCCTAGAATGTAACCCGTCTTAAGATCCTGTGATGTATCTCCTGCCATGGCGGCAACGATACAGATTATCGAACCTATGGAGATCGCGCCGATCATTCCGTGCGAACCGGTATCCCCCGTTGCCTTTAAGCAGATTGTCGCAAATAAAAGCGTCGCTATTGCCATTCCCGAAACCGGATTGTTGCTCGAACCTACAAGTCCTACCATTCTCGAAGAGACCGCTCCGAAAAAGAAACCGAAGATAACAATAAGAAGAGCTCCGAGAAGTGAAACCGGTATCTGCGGAAGAACCCATATCATGACTACGATAGCCAGTACTCCGCCGATAACAAGACGCATATCTATATCCTTTTCAGTCCTTAATGTCGAGTTGCCGCTTCCACCCTTCATTCCCTTGACTGCTCCGACAAATGTCTTGGCGATGAGCGGCATTGATTTAACAAGGCTTATGATACCGCCGGCAGCAACCATACCCGCTCCGATATATCTTATGTAGCTGCTCCATATCGCTCCTGCTCCGTCGGAGGCATACATTTCCGCAATACTTACCGAACCCGGATAAAGCACCGTATCCCCGCCGAATACCACAATGGCAGGAATCAGCACGAACCATCCGAGTATACCGCCCGCAAACATGTATGATGATATCTTGGCTCCGCAGATATATCCCACGCCGATAAGCGCCGGATAGACCTCAGCAGAAAACTCAGTCTTTAATGCTTTGATCGGAGCCGTAATAACTCCCGGCACGATCTTTAAACCGTCAACCACAAATTTAAACAGAGCCGCTATTCCCATTCCGACAAATACTGTCTTTGCGCTCGATCCGCCCTCTTCACCGGCGAGCAGAACCTCCGCGCAGGCAGTTCCCTCCGGATATGGAAGCACACCGTGTTCTTTAACGATAAGCGCGTTTCTGAGCGGCACCATGAAAAGCACTCCGAGAAGTCCTCCGCATAAAGCGATCAGCGATATGGTAACAAGGCTCGGTTTGTCTGTAACGCCTTCCTTTGCCCAAAGGAAGAGAACAGGCATTGTAAATATCGCTCCTGCCGCGAGTGATTCACCTGCAGACCCTATAGTCTGAACTATATTGCTCTCCAACACCGAATCCTTGCGCATTATCACTCTGATAACGCCCATTGAGATTACTGCTGCCGGTATCGACGCCGATACCGTCATACCTACTCTCAGTCCCAGATAAGCGTTGGCTGCGCCGAAGATCACTGCGAGCAATATACCCATTATCACTGATGTTATCGTAAATTCCGGCGTTATCTTTTCAGCCGGAACATATGGTTTAAACTGTTCTTTTGTCTGTTTTTTCTCATTGCTTTCGTTCATTTTCTGTCTCCTTTTTAGTAA
>CACZSY010000259.1 GCA_902783965.1 uncultured Lachnospiraceae bacterium | reverse complement strand
GGCTTTCCCGCTCCTACTCGCCTGCGCCGGGGTGCGCCCGGCAACAGCCGGGAATCTTCCTTGTGCACCCCGTGTGCATATAAAAGAAACGGGTATGAAACAGTTCATCTGTCTCATACCCGATTATTTTTTCAATTATTCATTATCAAGGCTTGCCAGCAGAACTTCGCTGGCTTCCTTTTGTTTCTCCGCTTCTTTTGAAAGATCATTAAGTCTTGCCGTTATCTCTTCAGTCGCAGCGGATAGTTCTTTCAGCAATGAAAATATTTCCATTGATGAATTCTTGGAAGTTCCCGCCAATTGCTGCATCTGCTTCGCGACCACGGAAAAACCGCGTCCGAATTCTCCTGCCCTCGCAGATTCTATGCTTGCATTCAGAGACAGGCTATTTGTCTTATTAGCTATTGACTGAATTGTCTTCGTTACTTCATTGATCTTTACAGTCTTCTCGCTCAAGACCTCCAAAAGTTTGAAAATATCATCGCTTCTTTCGGCTATGGAAGCGGCGCCGCTTAGAACAGACTCTGCTTTTTCCTTGATTATTGTACCGTTGTTCTCCATGATCCTTCTCCTTTAGACTGCCGCCTGCAAAGACGGTGACTCCACGACTTAAGTTATAAAGAAAAACCAGGCAGACGGCGATCTTATCGCCGCCTGCCCGCCATATAATACAAATTAAATGTCCTGTGATTACGTTTTTCTTTCCTGATTATTATTCTTCCGCTTTTACTTCCTCAGCTTCTTCGGCTTCAGCCTCTTTTACAAGACTTTCGCCCTTGTCAAGATGCCAGATATCTTCATTGTACTGAAGGATGGTTCTGTCTGATGAGAAGAATCCTGCTTTTGCAATATTTACAAGCATCTTTCTTGCCCATCCGAGACGATCTTCGTAATCAGCGAATGCCTGATCCTTAACCTTGATATAATCGTTAATATCAAGAAGAGTCATGAACCAGTCTTTACAGATAAGCTCTTTATAGAATCTTGTAAGGCACTCATAATTTCCTACCTTAACCATCTTGGGATCTACGATGAACGATACAAGTCTGGAGATATGAGGATCTGCCTCGATATAATCCATAGGATGATAATCACCCTTAGCATAATGCTCGATAACCTGCTCGCTTGATTCACCAAAGGTATAAATGTTCTCTTTTCCAACCAGCTCTGCGATCTCTACATTGGCACCGTCCATTGTTCCGATGGTTACTGCGCCGTTGAGCATGAACTTCATGTTACCTGTTCCGGAAGCTTCCTTTGATGCGAGTGAGATCTGCTCTGAGATATCGCTTGCCGGGAAGATCTTCTCACCTGCTGTTACGTTGTAGTTCTCAACCATAACAACCTTCATGTAAGGGCTTACCTCAGGATCGTTGTTGATGATCTCCTGTAAGCAGAGGATAACATGGATGATATCCTTAGCAATTGTGTATGCAGGAGCAGCCTTTGCGCCGAAGATAAAGTTGATAGGTGTGCTCGGCTTCTTGCCTTCCTTGATCTCAAGGTACTTATTGATGATATATAAAACATTGAGCTGCTGTCTCTTGTACTCATGAAGTCTCTTGACCTGAACATCAAAGATCGCATTCTCATCAAGAACCTGTCCGTTATTAGCCTGCATGAATTCCTTAAGAACAAGCTTTGCATCCTTCTTGATCTCAAGAAGCTTATTGAGAACAGCCTCGTCATCCTTGTAAGCAAGGAGTTTCTCAAGCTCATCGGCATCCTTGATAAATCCTTCTCCGATAAGGCTCTTGATATAATCCGAAAGCTCATGGTTGCAATGAACAAGCCATCTTCTGAATGTGATACCGTTGGTCTTATTGTTGAACTTCTCCGGATACAGATCGTAGAAATTCTTAAGTTCTGAATTCTTGAGGATCTCTGTATGAAGTGCCGCAACACCGTTAACGCTGTATGAATAATGAATATCCATATGAGCCATATGTACTCTGCCGTTATCATCAATTATGTAAACAGAAGGATCTGAATATTTCTCTCTTACTCTCTGATCAAGTCTTCTGATGATATCGATGATCTCCTGAGTACATACTTCTTCAAGATAATCCATAGGCCATTTCTCAAGAGCCTCTGCAAGGATAGTATGGTTGGTATATGCGCAGGTCTTTGAAACTATCTCAACCGCTTCATCCTCTGAGATCCCTTCAAGCTTAAGGAGTCTGATAAGTTCAGGGATAACAAGGCTAGGATGAGTATCATTGATCTGGATGGTTGCGTATTCATAAAGATCATGAAGATTGCTTCCCTTAGCTTTGGCTTCTTCAATGATAAGCTGAGCGCCGTTGCTGACCATGAAATACTGCTGATATATTCTTAAGATCTTTCCTTCCCTTGTACTGTCATCCGGATAGATGAAAAGGGTAAGGTTCTTCATGATATCAAACTGATTGAATTTGATCCCGTCATATACAAGACCTTCATCAATGGTATCAAGATCGAACAGGTGAAGCTTGATAGCCTTGCTGTCATATCCGCTTACGTCGATATCAAAAAGTGATGACTGAACCGCAAAATGTCTGAACTGTACCTTGTAGGAATTCTTCTGTCTTGTAGACCAGCAGTTCTCTGTGATCCAGTTGTTAGGTGTCTCTTTCTGTAATTTATTCTCGAATACCTGCTTAAATAATCCAAGATGGTAATTAAGTGTGATTCCTGCTCCGCTGAATCCGAGTGTTGCGATAGAATCAATGAAACAAGCTGCAAGTCTTCCGAGACCTCCGTTTCCAAGAGATGGTTCAAGCTCGACCTCCTCGATCTCGCTGATCTTGAATCCATTGTCTGCAAGCTCTTTGCTGATCTCATCGTAAATACCAAGATTGATAAGATTATTAGACAAAAGCTTTCCGATAAGGAACTCTGCAGATATGTAGTAGATCTTCTTCTTTCCTTCGTTATAACCCTTATCCTGTATTGCATCCTTAGTCAGTTTAAGTAATGCAACATAAACCTCTTCTTTGGTACAATCCTTAAGGGATTTGCTAAATAACTCGTTAATAACTGTTTCTAAGCTGCTCATGCTGTCTCCTTTCGTATATGCACATATATACATTCGCGCCTTCTCCTCGCAAAAGATTTCAGGCATAAATTTTATGTAACAGCGGTCTTGATAATAATAATCAGTCAAAAAATAACTGTCGGTGCCCCGCTACATAACACTTATATTTTATATTGAAATCTTGATTTTGTAAAGGACTATTTATCGTTTTTCAGCCACTGGATTTATAAAAGCAACCTCTACTTATGATAAGGCTCATTATTCATGATCTTAAACGCCCTGTAAAGCTGTTCCGCAAATATCACTCTCATAAGCTGGTGCGGAAATGTCATTTTAGAGAATGAAAGCTTATAATCCGCCCGGTCAAGCACAGCTTTGGACAATCCGAGGGACCCTCCTATTATAAATGCCATGCTGCTTTCCCCATAGGTCATATTTCGTTCTATAAAGTCCGAAAACTGCATGGAATCCGGCTGTTTTCCGTCTATGCACAATGCGACCACATACATCTTGTCTTCGATCTTTTTAAGGATGCGCTCTCCCTCTTTATCTTTTATCACATCCTGTTCCCGCATTGACGCGGCGTTCGGAGTCTTTTCATCCTCCACCTGTATGATCCTGAATTCACAGTACGCGGAAAGTCTCTTGGCATACTCCGCGACAGCCGCGGTATAAAAATCTTCTTTCAGTTTTCCTACGCAAATCAATGTGATCTTCATTGTATTCCTCCTTTTTATCTTCCTGCCGGCGCCGCAGAAGCTTTGTGTTCATAATTTGTTTACATTTTGTTTTCATTATGGTCATTTTTTTATCATTTTTGTCCTATAGAATGATATTCAGAAGAAAAGTATAATAAAATTGACAGTTTCCATTATTTGTGTTCATATAGCGTTTTTTTCTCCTTTCATTCCCTTTTTTATAAGGAACTACAAAGACCACTTTTTTAAGTGGTCTTTTCATTTCTTATCCTTACAAATTTTATCGTTCTGTTGCTTATCTCAAGCACATCGAAAATATATCCTCCGTACTTGACCGACATTTTTTCTCCATCCTCTGGCACCCTGTTCAGTCTGCAGATAAGGAATCCGTTCAGTGTGTCGACCGTATCGTCATACATGCTGATGCCCAGTATCTTTTCTATTTCTTTAAGTCCGGCCATGCCTTTCGCTATATAGTTTCCGTTGGCCTGCCTTATTATCGTCTTTTCGTCTATATCATGTTCATCAAGGATATTTCCCACGATCTCTTCTATTACATCCTCAAACGCCACGATCCCTGAAGTCTGTCCGTATTCGTCAACCGCCACGGCCATATGTATCTTATGCACCTTCATATCATTGAAAAGGATATCTATCTTCTGAGTCTCCGGAACGAAAT
>CACZSY010000258.1 GCA_902783965.1 uncultured Lachnospiraceae bacterium | reverse complement strand
ATCGCGTCCGCCCTGTCCCTGACGTCCGTCTTTCATATCCTTATTCTTATCCTGGCTCTTATCCTGGTTCTTATTGTCTTTTCTGCTGTTTTCAGTTCTGAATACAGTCTTAACCTCGGATTTATCCTGTTTATTATTGGTTGTTTTCTGATCTGCCTTATCTTCCGGCTTATTATCAGGTTTCTTATCCTTCTTAACTTCAGGCTTTGATTCATTTTTCCTGTCAGTTCTGGCATCTGTTCTGTTTTCCTGTTTTGCTTCAGCCTTGACTTCAGTATCATTCTGAGTCTCACTATTGGATTCGTTCTTTACCGGGGTTTTTGCTTCCGGTTTTGCTTCAGGCTTTGTCGCGGATCCGTTTTCCGTACCTGCCTGCGGTCTTGTCTCCTGCTTGACCTCATTCTTAACCTCAGCTTTTACTTCCGGTTTTGCTGCTGATTCGGCTGCTGCTGTATTAATTTCAACACTGTTCTCAGGTTTTGTCAAAGATACGGTATCGGCTTTTGTCTCCGGTTTTACAGCCTGGACATCTGTCTTAACCCCAGGATTCTCAGTTTTTTCCTCCTGACCGGTCTTTTTAACAGGCGAAGCTGTCCTTACAACGGATCCTATCGATCTTGCAGAAGTAACGCTTCCCGACGACCTTGCCGCAACAGCCCTCGCAGAATTCATGCGCACAGACGGATTCTGTTGTTTCGGGATCGACTGTCTCGGTTCTTCCGTTATCTTATAATGCTCCTTTATGGCATTTACCTCTTCTGTTCCGATGGAACTCATATGTGTCTTAACATCAAAGCCCTTACGGATAAGGAATTCCACAAGTTCCTTTGATGGTTTATCGATCTGTTTTGCATATTCATGTATCTTTATTTTAGCCATTAATTCTCCTCCAAACTCTTAAGCATCATTAACTTTTTGATCGCTGCGTTCGCCAGTCCTTCGTCCGTTATCGCTGCCGACGCTCTGTATTCATATCCCATAGCATGACCAAGTCTCTCCTTGTCTGCTATAAAAAACAAAGGAACCTCATAAAAACTACAGGCATTTTTAAAAAGCTTCTTAGTATTATCGGAAGCATCTTCCGCTACCAATACCAGCTTTGCTTCATAGGACTTTACAGACTTTTCGGTGGCGAACTCACCACTGACCGCATTTCGTCCCCGTCTTGCAAGTCCCAGATATGAAAGGATCTGTTTTTCAAGTTCAAGCTTTTTTAATTCTTTTTCATCAATTTCTTTATTCATTTCACCCTCCATTGATAAGATCCGAAAGCTTTTTTAATTCATCAGGTCCTAATGTCTGCTTAAGGGCTCTTTCGATTCCCTTATTCCGGACAGCTTTTTCAAAACACTCCGCGCATTTACAAATATATGCTCCTCTTCCGTTCTGCTTGCCTGTCCTGTCAATGATCATCTCGCCTTCGGGAGTCCTCACGATACGAATCAGATCATATTTTGATCTTTCCTCCCTGCAGCCTACACATTGACGCATGGGAATCTTCTTTTCCTTCAACTTGTTTTACGCTCCTGTTATAATAATCAGATCACTGTTCAATATTAAGATCACTGTTCAATATTAAGATCAGTTTCATCTGCCGCATATGTTTCATCCGCTGCCCTGCCGGCTTCTTCCTCAGCCTGGCTCTCACTCTTTATATCTATCTTATAACCCGTCAGTCTTGCCGCAAGTCTTGCGTTCTGTCCCGCTTTACCTATAGCAAGCGAAAGCTGGTAATCAGGAACAATTACCTTTGCCTGATTTTCGTTAGGATAAGCCGTTACGGAAACAACCTTTGCCGGACTTAAAGCATGTTCTATAAATACTGCCGGATCTTCATCCCATGCCACTATGTCTACCTTTTCATTATTGATCTCATCAACAACGGCATTTACTCTCATTCCGTTAATTCCGACGCAGGCTCCTACAGGATCAACATCAGGGTGTGTGGAATAAACAGACATCTTTGATCTTGAACCCGGCTCACGGACAACATTTTTAATAACAACCGTTCCGTCCTGTATCTCAGCAACCTCTGCCTCAAATAACTTCTTTACAAGCTCCGGATGCTTTCTTGATACAGTAAGTCTAGGACCTCTTGTCGTATTCTTCACATCTGTCACATAGAGCTTGATACGGTCATTTACCCTGAACACTTCTCCTTTAACCTGTTCATTCTCAGTAAGTACGGCGTCAACTCTTCCGAGACTGACACATATGTTATTGCCGGAAAATCTCTGGACGATTCCTGTAACTACTTTCTTCTCATATGAATAATATTCATCAAAAAGAACCCTTCTCTCTTCCTCCCTGATCTTTTGGACAACCACCTGCTTTGCTTTCTGAGCCGCGATCCTTCCGAAATTCTTAGGGGTTACTTCAATGGAAACGATATCTCCCGGTTCATGTCCCGGGAATTTAAGATCAGCTTCAACTTTACCGATCTCAAGCACCGGATCCGTCACTTCCTCAACCACTGTCTTTTCCGCGTATACCTTAACATCTCCGTTATCTCTGTTAAACACAACCTTGATATTGTCAGCCTTTCCGAAATTATTCTTGCAGGCGGCAATGAGTGAATTCTCAATTGCTTCAATAAGGATCTCCTTACTGATGTTCTTTTCTTTCTCAAGCTGGTTTAATGCCTCAATAAGTTCTGTATTCATCTTTTTTCCGATTCCTCCCTGTATAGTTGTTCTGTGTCTGATAATAATCAAATGATAATCTAAAAATCAAATGACAATCTTATTAATGCTATATCCTTCCTGGCAAATTCAACCGTGGTCTCGTCATCCAATGCGATAATCACTTTCAAAGGATCATAATCCACAAGCACTCCGGTAAAATCCTTTACCTTATCCACCGACTTAAAAAGCCTTATGTCAACTTCTTTTCCGATGCTTCTTGCAAAATCCTTTTCTTTCTTAAGAGGTCTTCCAAGTCCCGGAGAACTCACCTCCAGAATGTAAGATTCTTCAATATAATCCTCCTTGTCGAGGATCGCCTCCAGCTCCCTGCTGACAACCTCGCAGTCGTCAATAGTGATGCCTCCTTCTTTGTCGATATACGCCCGAAGATAGTAATTACCCATCTCCTTAACATATTCGACATCTACAAGTTCAAAGCCATGCTTTTCCATTATCGGGATAAGGATAGCTTCGGTTCTTGCTTCATAATCCTTTTTACCTGCCATAAAACCGACCTTTCTACAAAGAAAGAGAGTGGACTGTTCGTCCACTCCTTTCAATCAAATGCTATCTTCGTGTAGGATAACACT
>CACZSY010000257.1 GCA_902783965.1 uncultured Lachnospiraceae bacterium | reverse complement strand
TTTCCCACCGTCGTAACTGTCATATAGCTCATGTCTAAGTCATCACTGAACGTTCCCATCCAGTCAACATACTCTTTATTATATTTGACATTTTCCAGTTCGATCGAATTTTCCCGGATGATACTGTAATCTTCGACATACTCAGATCTTGTCGTCTCGGCGATCTTGCGCTGCGTATCATCATCAAGTCCGGATGTGCTCAGACCCACATTGTAGTCAGTCTTCATTACTTCGGAATCGATCAAGACATATGCCATTTTTACAAATGCTGACAGCGTAATAAATACTATCACCGAAACCGTTATCGATATCACAGTCGTTCTGTATTTCTTCCTGTTGCGCTTGAGATTTTTATATGAGATCTCGCCGCCCATTCCAAATATTTTTCTTATAAATGCCGGGCATCCCAGTTTCTTTGAAGAAATCTTTATCCCCGCGCTGTTGCGTATCGCTTCTATCGGCGACACCTTCGAAGCTTTCACTGCACTTCTCCACGCCGATAAAAATACCGTCACGATCCCGAGTATCACGGCAGCCGCCATCGCCTCATATGAAAATACAAAACTCAGCCTGAAGTTCAGATCGATCATGTTGCCCAGATAATAATTGCTTACGCCGACCAGAATATATGCGGCCACAAATCCAAGAAGGATTCCCAATGGTAAGCCAAATGCTCCAAGCACCGCTGCTTCAGAGAAAACATTTTTTCTTATCTGTCTCTTAGTCGCTCCCACGCTCCTGAGCATGCCGTATTGACGGCTCTTTTCCGTGATCGAGATATCAAAACTGTTTTTAATGCAAAATACACTTGTTACCACGATTATGCCCATTACTATATACAGTGCAAGCGTCAGCCCTCTTAACGCCGAGTTGGAAAAATCTCCGCCTTCAAGTACTATGAGTTCTGCGTTCATAGTAATATCGGATACCGATTTATTTAAAATGTTGTAGTAGGCCTCAAGCATTTCATTGGTCAGGCCGCCCAGCTCTTCCATAGCCGAGTCGTCTCTTGAATTAAGCGCCTCAAACAGTTTTTCATCGATCCCCAGTATCCCTGCCGTAGTCTTATAAATATCGTCAAGTCCGTCTTTGGTAAAATAAATATATGCGTCAGCCTTTCCGTCTATCGCAGCTTCATCGATCCTGTTAATAATGGTGTAGCCCGGAGCCGAATACGGCTCAACACTATATGCCGGTCTTTCGGTCACGCCAACGATCGTAAATGTCCTGGTGACAGTATCCGTGATCCGCTCCATCGGCTCGCCGTCATCGCCAATACTATACGGATTATCCTGTCCGAGCTCATATTCCTTCGACTTGTTATTTCCAAATATATCTGATAATCCCGCCAGAAGTCCGCTTCCATTCTTTTCTACATTCTCTGTCTGCTCTTTATCCTCCGAATTTCCATCGTCCGAATTGTCGGTCTCCGGATTCTCTTCCACCTCTTTTCCAGTCTCTGCTTCTTCGCCATCACCAGTCTCTGATTTCTCTCCGTCCTCCAGCCTATCGATTTCCGATTTTGTTCCAGTCTCCGGCTTTTCTGCTTCTTTCTGCTCTCCGCCTTCGACCGTAACACGCCTTCCCACTTCAAGCGTGATCTTGTCTCCGACTTCCAGCTTGACTCTTCCGTTCGTCATCAGATGTGTCGGAATGAGGATCTCATTTTCATTCTGCGGAAGTCTTCCCTTCACGAGATTTATCGACAGATTGTTGAGCGCCTCTTCGGTAAATCCTTTAACAAAAACATAAGGTTTATACTCATTTTTCGAATCGATCTTTGCGTATCCCAGATTCTTCGTAACACTTACAGCCTCAATTTTTCTATTGTCATAAAGCTTTTTGATCTCTGCCGAATTCATGTCATAGAAAGCCACATGAAATTTACCGGTTTCCTTGATCTCATATTTGATCAGAGATCTTATTCCGCTCGCATAAATGGAAGCCGCTGCTGTGATCAGAGCAACCGAAAGCATGATCCCCACGATCGTCACTATCGTTCTTCTTTTATTAAGCTTGAGATTCTTAACCGTCAACTTCCGGAAGAGATTAAACTTTGCGATCTCGTTTCTTTTATCGGTATTCATTCCGCTCCCACCTCCGAAATCGCAACCGCTCCTGTCTTCGAATCTTTTTCCTTCTTCGCATTCTGATCCATCTTAGAAGACACTCCCGATCCCGAAGCCGCTCCCACCTCCGAAACGATCCTGCCGTCTTCAATCTTAATGATACGATCGGCAATCTTTGCGATTTCCATATTATGTGTGATCATGATTATCGTCTGTTTATGTTCTTTGTTGGATTTCTTAAGCAACTCCACAATCTCGTCGCTGGACTTCGAATCAAGATTTCCGGTCGGCTCATCAGCCAAAATGATCGCGGGATCAGTGATCATAGCTCTTCCTATGCTCGTTCTCTGCTGCTGACCTCCTGAAAGCTCATTTGGAAGATGCGACCTGCGCTCCGAAAGACCGAGCATGCTTATAAGTTCATCAAGTTTTTCTCTGTCCGCCTGCCTGTTATCGAGCGCCAGCGGAAGAATGATATTTTCCTCAACATTAAGGATAGGAATAAGATTATAAAACTGATAGATAAGCCCCACTTGACGTCTTCTGAAAATTGCAAGCTTGTCATCGTCAAATTCAAAAATATCTTTTCCATCGATAAATACTTTCCCCGACGTCGGTCGGTCAACCCCGCCGATAAGATGCAAAAGCGTAGACTTTCCGCTTCCCGACTCGCCTACGATAGCAACAAACTCTCCCTTTTCCACACTAAACGACACATTATCAAGTGCAACAACTTTCGTTTCATCTTTACCATAAATTTTTGTTAGATTTTCAACCTTTAATATTTCCATAAATATTTCCTTTCCGCAGCATCGGCTTTCTTATACGCGTATTATAACCCCCCAATGTTACGAACATGTTACTTTTCATTCAAAAAATACTTTATTTATCTTAGCTTGTATCTGAGAAATATCAAATGCCATTCTCGCTGATTCAAAAGATATTATAAGTTCTCTTCCCAAAACAATACCATTATTCTCATATTTATACAACTTATTTAAAGTCTTAACCGCGTAATTTGGATCATCAGCTATGCCAAAATGCTCCCAATAAACAGTCTTACGTTCTTTTATTTTAAGCAGCGTAAAATCCGGAACACATATGCTTCCGTCTCTCAGCTTCAGATTCATTTCATATACATAGGGAATACCATTTTTGTAAAACAGATCCGCAAGAATCTTCTCTGACTTAGATCTTACCATCTCCCCCGCCTCAGTCTTATATATTCTCCCATCAACCATGTAATTCTCATCTGATTTATGCTCCCTTAACCAATTTGCAACAAATTCTTCATCTGAGCATACGATTGGTTTTACCAGTTTTTTCTTTACCTCACCCATACTTTCATAGATTTTATTAATCTCCGAAACATTGTAACCTTTTAGAAAACTCAGCAAACGCTTTCTCATCTCATGCAGTTTTTCATTCACTTTATAGTCATATTCTTTTTGAAGAGCTTTTTTGACACACTCCTGTTCCGATGCTTTTATATAATTTCTTTTTCCATCTACCATTTTATAAAACTGCCCATAGCCACGACACTTTGATGAATAATAATGAGAAAACTCGTTATTATCATCTGAATATTTTCTAACAGCTGTTTCTGACTTTTTTATCAAGTCATCAAGCTCATTTAACTGTTTCAACAATAATTGGCTGTAATCTTTCAAACCAATACCCCCTTCTTTTTATTAATTTATAGTTTGTTATAAAGGATAAAAACAGACTTATAAAAATCAGCCCGATCTTAGATATACAGAATATCTTGAATTATATTTTGATATACATAGAATTAATTGAACTGTAAAAATAAACTATCTATTTCTTATCGCCGTTTTCATTATAACATGTTTTTTAAAATAATGCAACTTTGTTTAAAGATTTTTTATGAATCATACTAAATTTCTATATTCTCTATTTCACACGTACTCTTTTCCAGGATCCGTACGTGTTATTTCTAGTTTTCTTTATTCCACACGTACTCCTTTCCCGGATCCGTACGTGTCATTTCTAGTTTTCTTTATTTCACACGTACTCTTCTCCAGAATCCGTACGTGTCATTTCTAGTTTTCTTTATTTCACACGTACTACTTCCCACAAAGCCCGACCACCCACGAAGCCCGATTCTTTTTTCTCCCTTACACTTCTCCCACTGAATCTCTTTCAATGATCTCCACCGGCAATATAATATCATTCGTATTTATCCGGTACTTTCTTATCACATTTATGAGCGCGTTCACGGTGATCGCCGCCTTAAGCGGAAGATCCTGCCGCACCGTTGTCAGACTCGGGCGGACGATCGTCGCATATGTAATATCATCAAACCCGGCAATGCTGATATCCTCCGGTATCATTATGCCATGATCCATCAGATAATTCATTGCTTCCACAGCATAGAAATCCGATGAAAAGAACATGGCACTAAAGCCTCCCTCCGATCTTATCTCATCAAGAAGCTTCTTATAATAGTCCTGTCTCGAATAATACATGGATGGCAGTATCCTCAGATGTGAGTCGTCAAATTCATATCCGGCTTCCCTTATGGCTGCTTCAAGTCCGCTCTTTCTGGCATGGTCAAGTCCTCTGTCATTATCGCTAAGAAAAATAATATCCTTATGCCCTTTACCAAGAAGAAACTTTCCCATATTATATGCGGCCTTGAAATTATCAAGGCCGACATTAATACTGTGTTCATTCTTATTCTCATATAAAGCGTCTATTGTTACGAAAGGCGTCTTTATCATACCAGAAAGCCGTTCATATTCCTCCGGCGTAAAGCCGAAAAGAACGATACCGGATACATTCCACATCGTGACTATCCTGACAACTTCATCAATACTGTGGGCATTGTGAAGCATGGTAAAATAGCCTGCTGCCCTGATATTGCCCTCAAGTGAGGAAACCATTTCCACAACAAAAGGATTTAAAAGGATCTTATTCTCATATTTCACATCATCGTTGAGAACTACCGCGATTATCCTGGAATTATTTTGAGAGAGGAGAACTCCGCCCATATTCGGAACGTAGTTCTCCTTCTCAAGCAATTCATTAACTTTTCTTATGGTATCTTCCGATACCCTTCGTGTCTTACCATGTATTACATTGGAAACTGTAGTAGGACTAACATTCAGCTGCGCTGCAATATCCTTTATCCTTACCACAATGATCCTCTTTCCTTCAAGCCTGCTCTCTCTTCGAGTTTCCTCTTTCCTTCAAGCCTGCTCTCTCCTCGAGTTTCCTCTTTCCTTCAAGCCTGCTCTTCCTTCAGTCTACTCTGCTTTATCTTCTTTCTTGGTCTTGCAGGCTTTCTTCTTTGCAGGTTCTTTGGCTTCCTTATCGCAGGCTTCTTTCTCGCATGCTTTGTCTTCTGCCTTTTCATCAGACTTTGCTTTAGCCTTTGCCTTAGACTGCTCTGCTTTCTTTTCAGCCTTTGGTTCGTCCTTTACAGGCTCTTCTTCCGGCTCTTCTTTCTTAGGAGCAACGAAATCATATTCGAATACCATTACAGAAAGCGGCGGAACCTTAACATTTATAGAGTAATCCTTGCCCTTGTAAGGAACTTCCTCTGCGATAACAGGCTCGGTATATTCTGTACCGTAGCCGCCGAATCTCTTGGAATCAGAAGTAAGGATCTGTTTGTATTTCCCTTCGCAAGGAACAGGGATCCTGTATTCATCCTTCCACATAGGAGTGAAGTTAACTACAAAGAGAAGCTGTCTTTCTGCAGTGTCGCCTCTTCTTACAAAGCTTACGATGCTGTCCTGATAATTGTCGCAGTCCATCCACTCGAAGCCCATGAGGTCATAATCGTTATAGTACATTGCAGGATAAGCCTTGTACATATGGTTAAGAGCTCTAACCCATTCCATCATGCCTCTGTTCTTCTCTTCGTCAGCGAGGTACCAGTCAAGGCCTCTTGCCTCGGACCACTCGTTCCACTGTGCAAATTCCTGTCCCATGAACAGAAGCTTCTTGCCCGGATGACCCCACATGAAACCGTAAGCTGCTCTTAAGTTAGCAAATTTATCATCATACAGACCAGGCATCTTCTGGATCATAGAGCATTTTCCATGAACAACCTCGTCATGTGAAAGAACCTGGATGAAGTTCTCGCTGTATGCATACATCATACTGAATGTGATCTTATTATGATTGAACTGTCTGAAGTATGGGTCTAACTTCATATACTCAAGGAAGTCGTTCATCCAGCCCATGTTCCACTTGAAGAGGAATCCGAGTCCGCCAAGCTCAACAGGAGATGTAACGCCTGCCCATGCTGTAGACTCCTCAGCGATCATAAGAGCGCCCGGATTTCTTTCTCCGACAACCTTATTGATGTGCTGGAGAAGTGCGATAACCTCAAGATTCTCCTTGCCGCCGAACTTGTTAGGAACCCACTGTCCGTCCTCGCGGCCATAGTCGAGATAAAGCATTGAAGCAACTGCGTCAACTCTTAAACCGTCGATATGGAATTTCTCAATCCAGAACAGAGCATTGGCAACCAGGAAGTTGGCAACTTCATTCTTCTCATAGTTGAATACATAAGTTCCCCAATGAGGATGCTCACCCTTTCTTGTATCAGGGTTCTCATAGAGAGGCTGTCCATCGAATCTTCCGAGTCCGTTAGCGTCCTTAGGGAAATGAGCAGGTACCCAGTCAAGGATGACTGCGATTCCAAGGCTGTGCATATGGTCGATAAAATACATGAAGTCCTCAGGCATACCGTATCTTCTTGTCGGAGCGTAATAACCTGTAACCTGATATCCCCATGAGCCGTCGAACGGATGCTCTGCGATACCTATAAGCTCTACATGAGTATATCCCATATAAATAAGATATTCGCCAAGTTCATCAGCAAGCTGTCTGTAATTCAGGAAACCGTTGTCATCGCCGTAAGGCTTCTTCCATGATCCGAGATGAACCTCATAGATAGTCATTGGATCCCTGCGGATCTCCATTCTGTCGGTATGGGCTCTCTTGTCCATCCATTTTCCATCCTGCCAGTAATATCTGTTAAGATTAACAACAACTGACGCGTTATCAGGACGCATCTGAGCGCAGTTTCCGTATGGGTCGGACTTATATAAGAACTCGCCGCCTCTGGTCTTGATCTGATATTTATAAATAGCACCCTCGTAAACTCCCGGGATAAAGATCTCGTGAACGCCGCTGCTTCCGAGAAGCTTCATAGGATGAAGTCTTCCGTCCCAGCAGTTGAAATCGCCGACAACGCTTACTCTCCTTGCGTTAGGAGCCCATACAGCAAAATGTGTACCCCAGACTCCGTTGATCTCCATAGGATGAGCGCCAAGCTTCTCATAAATATCATAGTGATTGCTCTCTGCAAATAAATGCAGGTCAAAATCAGAGATAACCTGATCAAATGAATACGGATCGGCTAATGTCACAACGCTTCCGTCATTGTAATGAACTTCCAGAAGGTAATTCTTTCCATAAGGCTTGCCTTCAAGATACTTTCCGTAGAAATCCTGATCGGTCAGCTTATCAAGCTGATCACGTCTTCCATTGTCAGGATTAACAATGAAAACACAATGAGCTCCCGGCTTAAAAGTACGGATAACCTGATCATCGTAAACATCATGCAGACCTAAAACTGCATTCGGACAATTGCACTCTTCATTCATCAACTCATGATAAATGTCCCAATTAGTGCACTGCGCAATTCTTTCATCCATATAAAAATCCTCCATTCGTTATAGTTAATGCTGCCTGTCGGTTCAGCATTTAAATATAGTTAATGCTGCCTGTTGGTTCAGCATTTAAATCTTGATGATTTCTTCTCCCAAAAATATCCGAACGCCATATTAAAATGTCCGTTCCAGCATCCTGCCGAAAAATTTTTACTGGAAAATTCCATGCATAAACTCTTGAGATCATACAGGCTCCGGCATTCCTCTGTAATTCTTATGAGAAGATCCCATGCATAAACTGATGCACGAGAGAAAAAATCTCTGCATCCGTAACCACCGGCAGGTTGTCATCCTGATTCCTTTCGTAATAGACAAGGATATAATAATTCAAGATACCCATAAAGCCTATTGCGAACTGTTCCTGTCTGCCGTTCATATTTCCCAGATAAACATTCTGTTTCTCAAAAATCTGGGTGAACAGATCAAACATCCTGTGGTTATAGGATTCTATAGCCCTGTGTCCCTCGCTCTGTCTCGGCGAATACTGCAATCCGAGCATAATATAGAAGAACTGCTTGTCGTTAAGCGCTACCCTTATATATTCGGAAGCAACTTTCAAAAGCTTGTCGGAAAAGCTGTCCGACGTTCTTTCAGCTTCATCAAGGGCATCAAGGATAGCGGGATATTTCGTCTCAAGGAGACTTTCCAGCAGCCCATACTTGCTCTTAAAATAGTAGTATAGGGTAGGCTTGGTGACGCCTGCTCTTGTGGCAATTTCCTGTACCCCGACTCCTTCATAACCTTTTTCATAAAAAAGTTCGAGGGCGCTTTGAAGGATAAGCTCTTTGTTATTCTTCTGGTTCATTACATCGCCATCTCCCGTCAAGGCGCAAAGCGCCCATCAGTTTTTTTATCAATTAATAACAGTATACCAATCGGTATATAAAATGTCAATACCCATGTTGCAATATTATAAAAAAATATAATAATTCTTGACACAAATCTTATTTTATAGGACAATAATAATAGTGATCATTTATTAATATTATTACACATACACTGGAGAAAAATTTATGTACGACAATTATTTATTCGATCTGTATGGAACCCTTGTAGATATCAATACCGACGAAAGCATTCCTTTATTATGGGAAAAACTGAGCATCTTTTTCGGTTACTATAAAGCGCGTTATACCCCGGCAGAACTTCGCAAGGCATACTGCGATATCGTATTTGCCAAAGAAAGCGATCTCAGGGAAAAGGACGCTCTCGCCGAGCCGCAGTATTCACACGAAGCC
>CACZSY010000256.1 GCA_902783965.1 uncultured Lachnospiraceae bacterium | reverse complement strand
GATCGCATACATATCGTCCTTTACTGTCAGGTTGCCGTCTTCATCCATGCTTACCTGGGCTGTTGAATTTACTGTACTTACGATGTCATCCCTGACTGTTACATAGAATCTGTCCGGATTGTTGAAAGTAGCTTTGCTGCCGATCATCTTATTCATCGATTCAACCTCTTCAAATCCGGTATAGTATGCGCTTATGCGGCCGCTTATGTCTTTTAACATATCTTTAACAAGCTTTACTCCGTCTTTATCAATTCTGTAGACAGACAAAGTAGTATAGTCATTATCCTGCGATCCGTTCACGAACATAAAGTATTTTCCGTTCTTGCATACAAGGTATGTATCGAATCCGTAAGCATCTTCAGGCATATCGTAAGCTTTACCGTTAACGCTTATCCTCAGAGTAAAATGATATTCATCATTCTTATCTGCAACGCCTTCTGCTTTGATCTCATCGTACTTTCCGTCTCCGTCGATATCCGCAGCATATACATTGCCGCCTAATGCATAGTTATTCATCTTTAATGAAGCCGCATCGTTAAATGCATCCGGATACTGTGTATACGGTACTGTTATTACAAAATGTCCGGCTGCATATGATCCTGCTTCTCCCGCTGCGATATAAACTGTAAGGCCCTCAGGATCCAGTGTCCATACAAGATCGTCTCCTCCGAGATATTTTTCAAGACCGCCTTTTATGTCTTCAAGGTCAAACATTACCTGGTAAGACACAGCCGCGCACTCCATAACTGCCTTCTTGAAAGCTTCCTTATCCTTGACAACGTCAGTTATCTTGATCTCTTCTCCGGTTGCCGGATCATAATTAAACGCAGTAAAACCGCCGAAAGGATGAGCTCCGCCGGTATAAGTAGAATTGCTGATAACAAAACTGAAGCTCTTATCATCGGCTCTTGTAATGGTCATATTGTTTTCATTGAAAAACTGTCCTATATTCGGATCTGCTTTCAAAGCTTCTTTAACCGACTGCTCAAGATCCTTCTGATCATTTTCAAATGTCTTATACAGCTCATCAAGCTTCTCGGTCACAGCCTTGGTAAGCTTAGGGAAAGCGTTCTCTGCTTCCTTCGAGAATACTATTTTATCGAAATCTGCTTTCGCCAGTGTTCTGTATACGTCCGGTTCATCGGAATTGGTATAAAAATAATTATCCTGTATGTAGAAATCAACATCCGTCATAGACACTTTTGCTTCTTTATCAGTATTGTCTTTATCCTTGTCCGTATTGTCCTTGTCTGTTTTTTCTTTGTCCGTATTATCCGCGTCTTCTGACTTTCCGGCATCATCCGTCTTATCGGTTTCGGAATTTTTCTTGTCATCCTTCTCATCGGTTTTGGAAGTCTGCTCTGTCCTGGTATCTTCTTTGGATTCTTTCTTCGAATCGTTATCCTTTGTACCGCAGCCTGACAGCATGACCAGCGCGCATGCTGATACGATCATAAGTCGTTTCAATTTGTACATACTCATTTTCTTTTCCTCCATTTTTTTGAGAGCCACGACATTGATATTTCGCTTCGCGAAGCCGTGGCCTGCGTAGTGTAAACGTTTCCACAGAAAGCTTTACACTGCCTTTTACTTTGTCTGCTTTTGCAGGTTATTTAGTTCAGATCTATTCTGCTTTTACGGTATAGTTATGAAAACTCCCGGTTTTTCACAATCTTACAACTAAAAAAACCGTTATTCAACTCATATTTAAAAAGTAAAATAACATTTATCAATTTGTTAAAAATGCCGTAATAAGTTTCTACGGCAGGATAAACATGCTTACCTCGTTGCCGAGGTCATTATCCTCCGACCATTTATACTTTATCTGCTCCGCTGCGCTTTTAAGGACAGCGAGTGAAAGTGCGTCTTTAGAAGCAGTCGGATCCAGTCTGTCGCCGCCATAGTTTACCATAAAGCTTGTCTTCTCGGTTTCGGCGGAGTACTCTACCATCACCCGGATCTCCGGTTTATTAAGGGCAGGTATGAGGATCTGTGTTATCAACTCTTCAAATGTAAGATTCAGGTGAAGTGCGATCCTGCGTGACAAATGATTCTTACTGCAATAATTTCCGATCTCGTTCTGCATTCCGAAGAAGTCAAATGTCTTATCGTGGATCTTTAGTTCAAGTACCTTGAGCTTCTTAATAAATCTTCTGGTCTTCTCTTTCTTCGGAGCATCGAAAATCTCCTCCGGTGTGCCCTCTTCATAGATTCCATCCTCGTCCATATAGAATACGCGGTTGCAGATGGCTCTGGCAAAATTCATCTCGTGAGTTACGATCATCATCGTCTTGCCCATCTTGGAGAGTTCTTTTATAACTGCCTGAACCTCACCAACCATTGTCGGATCGAGGGCACTGGTCGGTTCGTCAAGCAAAATGATCTCCGGGTCCATCGCAAGTGTTCTTGCGATAGCTGCACGCTGTTTCTGTCCGCCGGACAATTCGTCCG
>CACZSY010000255.1 GCA_902783965.1 uncultured Lachnospiraceae bacterium | reverse complement strand
CACCTCCATAATGAAATGGAAGTATTATAACACATTGGGACATTTTCCCTTGGGGTATATTAGGACATTATCATAAATGGTTCATACAGAATTTGAAATATTCAAAAAATGCTTGACATGTATGAAAATTGTGCTATCATAGGTTATAGCTTTGAATATTTTGAAAGGAAGGATTCGAGATGAAGGGATTCAGAAAATTATTTCTTTTAACAGCAGCTATGGTTTTTGCTTTCAGCATCACAGCACTTGCAGCTGAGATCACAGCAAAAGAGCAGACCATCATGGACGAGCTTAACGAAGGCGTTGTTGTTGACGGCGAGACAGTTAATCTTCCACAGCAGTATTTAACTAAGGCTGAGAGCTTCCTTATGAAGAGAGACCTTACAGATGCTCAGGTTGATGCAATCATCGCTAAGATCAAAGAAGCTAAAGCTTATCTTCAGTCACAGGGCCTTAAAGGATTCAAAGGTTGGGCACAGGAGCAGGTAAATCGTATGACAGCTATTGCTCAGGAAGCAGCAGATGTTGTTGATGTAACTGTTTCAGTTGATGCAACTACTGGCGAAGTTAGTGTTACAGATAACTTAGACAATGAAGTATATGATCTTACAGGTCCTGTTGTTCAGGTAACTGGTATGGATATCAATATGACATTAGTTGTTATCGCTGCATTAGTTGCTGCAGTAGCTTCAGTAGCCGTTATAGCTGGTAAGAAGAAAGTGTTTGAAGCATAATGAATTCTAATAAAAGAATCAGAAGATTAATGGCATATGTATGTATGCCATTAATTTTTACTGTTTTTGGGTATTTAATTGTATATTTGGCGTTGAAGCCTGTTATAGAGTTGACAGTGTCCGTAACGACAATGATAATGGCTAATGAGGTGCCGGATTTCAATATGAATCTCGGCAATATTTTTGAGGATCCTACAAAGCCTAATGCCAGCAGGGAATATGTCCGTATAGATACGGGTGAGAAAGTTGTTGTAAAGGTCAATCCTGACGGAACTGTAGAAGAGAAAAATAATAATAATGCTACGGGCGGCGGTTCCAGCAAGCAGGATTCTTCCAAGTATAAGGTGCCGTCGGATACACTCAAGTGGCCGAAGAACGGTGAAAGATACGGAAAGATAACATGTGAGAGAATAGACATGGAAGCTCCGTTATTCATGGGTGACGGATTCATGATACTGCGTCAGGGAGTGGGTCAGTTCGCGGGAAGTTTTATACCGGGATATGGAAAACCGATCCTCCTTGCGGGTCACAGCATGACTTTCTTTGCACCGTTGGAAGATATAGAAAAGGGCGATATCGTAACGATCACCACAAGTTACGGTGTATATAAATATAAGGTTACCGGTTCTAAGATAACAGGAGCGTCAGGCAGCGGCGCATACGATCTGAAACAGGATAAAGAGCAGCTGATCATGTATACCTGTTATCCGTTTACGCTTTTATCGGGTTCCAGAAGACAGAGATACTTTGTCTATGCGGATCTGATATCAGGCCCTAAGCTGAATTAGGAGGAAGACTTTTGAAATGAAAAAGAATAGTAATCTTAGGACAGCTTTAAGCATAATACTTGCATTTATACTTTCCATAGTATTTACTGCGATCACCCTGATCGGAGATGTGTATATCGGTGGAATAAATGAGAGCGTTATAGGCGGAATAGTGCCTGATACAAATTATTGCGAAAAGCTGATGAAAGAATATCTGGATAATTGCCAGTCAATGACGATACCGGTAGGACTTCCTGAAAATATAACGGATAATATTGTTACTATAGATGAACTTAGATCAGATGTAAATCAGAGCATAGCCAAGACTTTGAGAAATGAGAAATACTCTTTAGACACATCTGCCTATGAAGCAAGACTCAGAGATAATATAGACGCATATCTTAATGATAAGAAGATAGAACTTACCGATGATCAGAAGGATGATCTTGAGTCTTATGTAGAGCTTATCATGGATGAATACCAGAATGAGATAAAACTGCCTGCGGTGGGAACTATCTCAAGGTATTACAGGAAACTTACAAAGGTATTGATATTTGCGGGACTCGGATTGATCGCATTTGCCGCATTTATCATATATCTGTTATGGAAGATGTACAAATGGAAGGGACACTCTCTGCGTTATATCGCATATAGCGCGTTAGCGGCGTTTTATATGAGCGAGATAGTTCCGATCGCTCTGTATTCTTCAAAATTTTACACAAGACTCTCGATAAAGCCGGAGTATGTCTATGAAGCAGTAGTATATATTTTCGGAAACTTTTTGAAGACGTCGATCAGGATAGGTTTTATATGGCTTGTAGTCCTTGCGGTAATAGTAACAGAAGTATATGTCAGCAGGAAAAGCGCCAAAAAGAAACATTAGCCGGAGACTTTCTGACCGGTTATCAGGAGGATTGTTTTGAAAAAACATACTTTTAAGGGCGGAATACATCCGTATGACGGTAAGGAGATGTCTAAGTCGAAACCGATAAAGACACTCCCTGCCGGGGACGTGATGGTATATCCGCTTGTCCAGCATATAGGAGCTCCTGCCGTAGCGGCAGTGAAGCCGGGGGATAAAGTTCTTATGGGACAGGTGATCGGAAATGCGGGAGGATTTGTTTCTTCCAATATCATTTCATCTGTATCCGGAACAGTTAAAGCCGTTGAACCGAGACTTACGGTAAGCGGCAGCAAGGTTATGTCGATCGTTATTGAAAATGATCATGAAGACAGAGCAATCGATGGATTGTATGAAGATGTGGATTACACCACATTAACAAAAGAACAGATAAGAGCAAGAGTTAAGGATGCCGGTATCGTCGGAATGGGCGGTGCGGGCTTTCCTAATCATGTCAAGATTTCTCCAAAGGACGATTCGGCGATCGAATACGTCATCGTTAACGGAGCCGAGTGCGAGCCTTATCTTACCTCAGATTACAGGATAATGTTAGAAGAGGGAGAGAAGGTAAGGGACGGCCTTAAGGTCATGCTCTCGCTTTTTGAAAATGCCAGAGGAATAATCGCTATAGAGGATAATAAACCGGACTGCATAAAGAATATGATGAAGCTGTGCGAGGGAGAGGATAAGATCGAAGTAATAGCTCTTAAGACCAAGTACCCGCAGGGCGCGGAGCGTAAGCTGATCTATGCGGCAACTGGAAGAAAGATCAATTCATCAATGCTTCCGTCGGATGCGGGATGCATTGTGGATAACATTGATACAGTCTGCGCGATATATATGGCAGTCTGCAAGTCAACGCCGCTTATGAGAAGGATAATAACCGTTACCGGCGACGCGATAAAGGAACCGCAGAACTTCAGCGTCCGCATAGGTCTTGATTATGAAGAGCTTGTTAAAGCTGCGGGCGGATTTACCTGTGAGCCTGAAAAGATCATCTCGGGAGGTCCGATGATGGGAATGGCGTTATTTGATATCCATATACCTGTGACCAAGACTTCATCGGCACTGCTTGCGATGTCTAAGGACGAGGTGGCTGAAAATGAGCCTACAGCCTGCATAAGATGCGGAAGGTGCATAGCCGCGTGCCCGAGCAATCTGGTTCCGGTAAAGATGCTTGAATATTCGGACAGATTTGATGAAGAAGGATTTGTCGCGATAGGCGGAATGGAATGCTATGAATGCGGCAGCTGTACATTTGTCTGCCCTGCCAAAAGAAGGATGACGCAGTCCTTTAAACAGATGCGCCGCGCGATACTTGATAAGAGAAGGAGAGGTTAGAATATGTCTTTATTAAATGTATCTGCTTCTCCGCATATAAGAAGCAGCGAATCTACACAGACTATAATGACGGATGTCATCATCGCGCTCATACCGGCGACAGTGTTTGGCATCTATAATTTCGGAGCGAGAGCGGCGATAATCATTATCACCTGCGTCACAGCCTGTCTTTTGAGTGAATATTTATTTGAAAAGATATGCAAAAGGAAGAATACCTGCCGCGATATGTCGGCGGTGCTGACAGGACTTCTGCTTGCACTCAACCTTCCGGCAACCGTACCTTTCTGGATGCCGGTGGTCGGCGGTATATTTGCCATAATCGTGGTAAAGCAGCTCTACGGCGGTATAGGACAAAACTTCATGAACCCTGCTCTGGCGGCAAGATGCTTTCTGGTCATATCATTTTCAAAGCTCATGACCACCTTCGCCATAGAGCCGGCAAAAGATGACGTTGACAGGATAATGAAGGGACTTTCGGGCGTAAACGGATACGCCTTCAAAGACGGAGTGTCGCAGGCCACAGAACTTGCGAAGGTTAAGGCGGGAGAAAGCATTGACCTGCTTTCGGCATTCTTAGGAACCCATGCGGGAACCATTGGAGAGACGTCCGCAGCGGCACTGCTGCTCGGAGCCGGATATCTTCTGTACAGAAGGGTGATAAGCTTAAGGATACCGGGCGCTTATCTTATAACATTTACCGCATACATAACTATCTACAGCCTCATTAAGAACGGAAGCGTAAGCGGAAATTACATTCTTTCCAATCTCTTCCTTGGAGGTCTGATGATCGGAGCCTTCTTTATGGCTACCGATTACGTTACCAGTCCGGTGACTCCTGCAGGAAAGATCGTCTTCGGTATAATTCTCGGACTGCTTACAGGTCTTTTCAGAACAGCCGGAGGTTCGGCGGAGGGCGTAAGCTTTGCCATTATTATTGGAAATCTCCTTGTTCCGCTGATAGAAAAAGTTACAATGCCTGTTCCTTTCGGCGTTGTAAAAGCAAAGAAGAAGGAGGCGAAGAACAATGGTTAAAGCCATTATAAAAGACGCCTGCATTCTTTTTGCGATTACTCTCATTTCGGGACTTTTGCTCGGAGCGGTGCATTATGTGACCAAGGAACCGATAGAAAAAGCGGCAAAGGAAGCAACTACCAAAGCCTGTCAGGCAATTTTTGCCAATGCGGACAGGTTTGACAGCAGGGACGAAAAGGCTCTTGAAAAGCTTTATAAAGCGCCAAAGATACTGGAAGAGCTGGCTGGCGGAAATCAGAAAGCTGAAGAAGGCAATTATTCCGGTATAACGATAGAAGAGGTAACTGCCGCTTACGCGGGAGAAGAACTTAAAGGATATATATATACAGCAGTCACGCCTAACGGTTATGGCGGCAATATAAAGCTTATGGTCGGAATATCCTCACAGGGAAAGCTCATGGGATACGAGATACTATCCATCGATGAGACTCCGGGACTCGGTATGAAAGCCAAGGAGAGCGGGTTTAAGGATCAGTTCAAAGACAGGACTGCGGAAACACTCAGCTTTACCAAAGCCGGGGCTTCAAAGCCTGACGAGGTAGACGCTATAAGCGGCGCAACGATAACAACAAAGGCCATAACAGGTCTTATCAATGCTGTTATCAAAGTAGATGCACAGTAAACCGGGAGGACAGATATGAACAGATGTGTTGAAAGACTTCATAACGGACTCATCAAAGAAAATCCTACCTTTGTCCTCATGCTCGGCATGTGCCCGACGCTGGCGGTTACAAGCAGCGCCTTCAACGGACTTGGAATGGGACTTACCACAACGCTGGTTCTGGTGATGTCCAATACATTGATATCATTATTAAGAAATGTTATACCAGACAGGGTCAGGATGCCTGCGTTTATCGTAATAGTGGCTTCATTTGTTACGATAGTCCAGCTCCTGCTTCAGGGATATATACCTTCCCTCTACGATACGCTAGGGATCTATATTCCGCTCATCGTAGTTAACTGTATCATTCTGGGAAGAGCAGAGGCTTATGCCTCAAAGAATCCCGTTATACCTTCGGCATTTGACGGAATAGGAATGGGACTCGGATTCACGATGGGACTTACCCTTATCGGAATCTTCAGGGAGCTTATAGGAAGCGGCATGGTATTCGGATTAAAGATAATGCCGGACGTCTATGAACCGTTCGCGATATTCGTAATGGCGCCGGGAGCGTTCTTCGTACTTGCCATGCTGACCGCGGTTCAGAATAAGCTTAAGTTAAAAGGCGCTTCCAATGTGCCTGCAGCTGCCGACAATGGCTTCGGCTGCGGCGGAAACTGCGCTTCATGCCTCGACGGAGTATGCGCGGCTAATCATGAGATCATCAAAAAAGCTGCGGAAGAAAGAAAAGAGGCAGCTAAAGCGGCTGCAGCGGCTAAGGCAGACGCAGCCAAAGCTGCGGCTCTAAAAGATCCGGATAAGAAAGGAGACAGATAATGAAGGAACTTCTGATAATAATCGTAGGTTCGGCGCTGGTAAATAATGTAGTGCTCAGCCAGTTTCTCGGTCTGTGTCCGTTTCTCGGAGTTTCGAGAAAGATAAAGACTGCTGCCGGAATGGGCGCGGCCGTAATATTTGTAATTACAATTTCCTCAGCCATAACAAGTCTTCTTTATAATTATGTGCTTGTAAAGCTGGATCTTGAATATCTTCAGACCATCGTATTTATCATAGTTATCGCTGCCCTTGTGCAGTTCGTTGAGATGGTGCTTAAGAAGAACAGCCCTGCGCTCTATAACTCACTCGGCGTATATCTTCCGCTCATCACTACCAACTGCGCAGTGCTCGGAGTCGCTCTTTTAAACGTAACAAAGGGCTATTCGCTGATAAGCGGCGTTGCCAACGGCTTTGGAACGGCATGCGGATTTACGGTAGCAATCGTGATACTTGCGGGTATCCGCGAACGCATTGAACATAACGATATTCCCGAGTCATTCAAGGGCACTCCGATAGTGCTTGTGACAGCCGGACTTATGGCTATCGCATTTATCGGATTCTCGGGAATAATATAGGAGGGCAGTTAAATGACATCGATTATCATAGCTGCCTCGGTAGTAGGCGTCACCGGTATAATAATAGGAATATTCCTGGGAGTATCCGGTGAGAAGTTTAAAGTTGAAGTTGACGAGAAAGAGATACGCGTAAGGGAAGCCCTTCCGGGCAATAACTGCGGCGGCTGCGGTTACGCGGGCTGCGACGCTTTAGCCAAGGCGATAGCCAAAGGAGAAGCGCCTGTGACCGCCTGCAGCGCGGGCGGCGCGAGCACCAGTGAAAAGGTTGCGGCAGTAATGGGAGTTGAGGCCGGAGAGACCGTAAAACTTGCGGCTTTCGTAAAATGCGCAGGCACCTGTGACAAGGCTTCGATCAAATATAACTATTACGGAAATAATGACTGCAGGAAGCTTGCACTGATACCGGGCGGCGGAGACAAGGCGTGTCAGTACGGCTGTCTCGGATATGGTTCCTGCGTGAGTGTATGTAAGTTTGACGCCATTCATATAGTTGACGGCGTTGCAAAGGTTGACAGGGATAAATGTACCGCCTGCGGACAGTGCGTAAATGTATGTCCAAAGCATATAATCGAACTCGTGCCATATGAGAATTCATATGCAGTATCGTGCTCTTCAAAGGATAAGGGCAAGGATGTCAAGGCAGTATGCCAGACAGGCTGCATCGGCTGCAGCCTGTGTACGAGAGTCTGCAAGAGTGAAGCGATCACGATCGAGAACAATCTGGCTCATATCGATTATTCAAAGTGTACCGGCTGCGGAGAGTGCGCCGCAAAATGCCCTTCAAAGATCATAAAGATGATAAAATCTAATGTGTAAGAAAACGGATATGGTCATAGTGGCGGCAGCTCTTTTGGCTGCCGCTGTATTGCTTATAGCGGGGCGGGTATTGAGGACAGATGCTAACAGTAATCTGATAGTTACGGTCAGCATTGATAATGAAAAAGAGTACGAATATCCGCTTGATGAAGACAGAGAATTTACTGTAAAGAGTAAATACGGAACCAATAACGTCATCATAAAAGATGGAGAAGTCTGCGTAACGGATGCGGACTGCCCCGACAGGCTTTGTGTAAAACAGGGCAAAGCGGGAGAGCAGGGAGATACGATCATATGTCTTCCTCACAGAATGGTGATCACAGTGGAAGAGAAGTAATGAAAAGACGGACAGCTTATGAAATTGCATTAAAGGGTATGCTGGTGGCTTTGGCATTTGTTTTAAGCTACATTGAAAGCTGTCTGCCTTTAAGCGGAAGCATACCGGGCGTAAAGCTCGGGATTGCCAATATAGTAGTAGCAGTTGCATTGTACACATATGGAAATAAGACAGCACTTATGGTGTCTGCGATCAGGGTATTGCTGGCAGGACTTACGTTTGCCAATGCATATACGCTTATCTTCAGCGCTGCAGGTGCTGTTTTGTCATTTATCTGCATGGCGCTTTTAAAAAGATACACTAAGGCTTCGATCAAAGGAGTCAATATAGCAGGCGCAGTTATGCACAATACGGCGCAGACGGTCACTGCCGCAATTTTGCTAAAGAATAAATGGCTTCTCTTAAACTACTGGCCTATCCTTATCGTTGCCGGGGTTGTGATGGGAACGATAACCGGATTGCTTTGCGAGATGGTGTTAAAGAGGATAGGAGGCTCACCTGCAAAATTGATTTAACAAAAAAATGGGAACAGCGTAAGCTTGAGGAGACAAAAGAATTAAAAAAATACATGCTTCAAAAAATGTTCCCAACAGACATATTGATATAAAACTAAAAATAATTGCAAAAGTCGTATGATAAATGTTATAATATTAACAAAAGTCATACGACTTTTTGTAAGGAGCGATGACATGAAAAGAACGATCATTGATGAACTTATTAAATGGAAGGATAGCAAGAGAAGAAAGCCTTTATTGATGACAGGTGTGCGCCAATGTGGAAAAACACATGCCGTAAAAGAGTTCGGAGAACAATTCTTCGAGAATACCTGTTATGTCAACTTCGAGGCTAACGAGAAGTATAAAGCCATTTTTGAGTATGATTTTGACGTTAAAAGGATTTTGCGCGAGATTGAACAGCTTGAACAGGTCAAGATTGAAGCTGGAAAGACCTTGGTCATTTTTGATGAAATACAGGAGGCGCCGAGAGCGATAACGGCGCTAAAGTATTTTTGTGAAAACATAAGGGAGCTCCATGTGGCTTGCGCCTGTTCTTTGCTGGGTGTTGCTTTGAAGCAGGAAAACATTTCGTTTCCTGTTGGAAAAGTGAATCGCATGCAGATGTATCCTATGAATTTTAGTGAATTTCTGATGGCTTGCGGAGAAGAAAAATATCTGGAGATTTTTAATGAATGGTCTGTGGATCGAGTAGTTCCTGAACTGTATTCTAAACCATTTGAACGACTCTTGAAAGAATACCTGATCGTGGGAGGAATGCCGGAAGCAGTTAGTGAATACATTGATTCCAAAGATTTTTCGGCAGTGGGAGAAATACAAGATGAAATTTTGTCGGATTATGCGGATGATTTTTCAAAACATGCACCGGTATCCGAGATTGAAAAGATCAGATTGATCTGGGATTCCGTTCCAAAGCAATTGGCAAAGGAGAATAATAAATTTGTATTTTCTCACGTCAAAGCGGGAAAACGCGCTCATGAATTAGAGGCTTCTTTGCAATGGCTCAAGAATTCAGGGCTTATTCATATGTTGGAACTTGTGGATAATGCTGAAGTTCCGTTAGCGGCATACGCAAATGCATCTTATTTCAAAGTATATATGTCTGACGTCGGATTATTGTGCAGACGTCTTGGATTGAGTCATAAAAATGTATTGGAAGAAAACTGGTCTATGTCATTTAAAGGCGCAATTACGGAAAACTATGTTTTAAATGAATTGATCTCACTGGGTAAAGAACCATATTTTTGGAGGTCGGGCAATACTGCGGAGCTGGATTTTCTGTTTGAAGAGGAAGGGAAGGTATTCCCTGTAGAAGTAAAGGCTGCCACAAACACACAGGCAAAGAGCTTCAAACAATTCTGCATTAAGTATCATCCTTTCAAAGGTTATAAGATGTCAATGAAGAATATTGCTCTTAATGATTGTGAAGGAACCAGTACTGTGAGCCTGCCTTTATACTTGATCTGGGATATGGATAAGATAACAAAAGGATTGGAAATTGACGATTGATTGGGAACAGCGAAAGTTGGGGAAAATATGTGAGGTGACAATGGGACAATCTCCTGTCTCCCCTGTCTCCCCTTGTAATTTTTGAAATATATATTAAAATCTCTTACATCGAATTAATAAAGTATCTGTCAAAGAACAGGAATGAGTTGTGGTATCCGGTGCGGTTCCGACACCCAGGTTATCTTATGGATATTTAAATAATAAAGTCAGGAAAGGAAAAACTATGAATCGTAAAAAGAACATGAGGTTTGCCATGCTTATGTTTTGTGCATTTGCCGTATGTTTCCTCGTTGTCTTTGGCACCGGAAGGGACAGCTTCGGTGAGACGGCAGATGAAACTAAAGCAGCATCAACAGATGAGGCGGATGCAATACTGACAGATGGAGCAGATGAGGCAGATGCGGCATCAGCAGATGAGAAAACAGAGAAATCCCGGGCTGAGTTTACCAGCTTTGAGCAGCTTAACGGAAAGACGATCTCCATGCTGACGGGAGCGCCGTTTGAGGAGCTTATCTCTTCAAAGGTGCCTAAGGTGAAGGAATTTACATATTTTGGATCCATGCCGGATATGATTCTGGCGGTAAGATCCGGAAAAAGCGACGCCTGCTTTATGAATAATGCGGTAGCCGAGCTGGCTGCAAACCGCGATGACGGGCTTGAACTGTTTCCGGAAAGCCTCGGAGAGACGGCATTCGGTATCGCATTTGCCAAAGGGGATCCGAGACTGGCCGAGTGGCAGGCGGCCTATGACAGGATATCAGAAGAAACAAAGACAAAACTCTGGAAAAAATGGACAGGAGCCGATGACAGTGTCAAGAAGCTGCCAAAGCAGGACTGGCCGGGAAAAGGGGGAAAGATCACTGTAGCGGCCTGCGATACTCTTGAACCTATGAGCTATGCCGGTGAGGGAGGAACCGTGATCGGATTTGATATCGAGATGATCCTCATGATGGCAAAGGAGCTTGACGTTCATGTAGAGATCAAAGGAATGGAATTTGCGGCAGTGCTTTCTTCGGTGCAGTCGGGAAAGGCAGATCTGGGTTGCGGATCCATCGTTGTCACTGACGAGAGAAAACAGGCGGTTGATTTTATTGAATACTATCCTGCTTTATATGTGCTGATCGTGCGCGCCGAAGGCGGAGCGCAGGAGAGCGGTTCATTTCTGGAAAATATCAAAGACAGCTTTAATAAGACATTTATCCGCGAAGGAAGATGGAAAATGTTTATCTCCGGCATCGGTACCACGATGCTTATAACAGTGCTTTCCATACTGCTTGGAACGCTTCTGGGATTTGGCGTATTTATGATGTGCAGAAACGGAAATGCATTTGCCAACAGGATCACGAATCTGGTGATCAGACTCTTACAGGGACTGCCGATGGTCGTGCTGCTGATGATACTTTACTATGTTATATTTGGAAGCATCAATATCAACGGAGTCATCGTTGCGATAATCGGATTTGGTCTGGTTTTCGGAGCAGCGGTTTACGGAATGCTGAAGGTCGGCGTTGGCGCAGTCGATCCGGGACAGATGGAAGCGGCGCTTGCCATGGGATATAAGAACCGCAAAGCATTTTACCGCATAATACTTCCACAGGCCATACCGCACATCCTTCCGGTCTACAGGGGAGAAATAGTCAGCCTTATCAAGTCGACTGCAATAGTCGGATACATAGCTGTTCAGGATATCACGCGAATGGGAGACCTTATAAGATCCAGAACATATGAAGCATTTTTCCCGCTTATCGCAGTGGCAGTATTGTATTTTGCAATGGCGGCGATCCTTACACTGATCGTAAACCTTACAGGCGCTCATTTTGACTCGAGACGCCGTAAGGACCACGTGCTTCTGAAGGGGGTAAAGATAAATGATCGAGATTAAGAATCTTAGAAAAGAATTTGAAGGAACCACACCGTTAAATGATGTCAATGCGGTTATAAACGATGGAGATATTATCTCGATAATCGGACCTTCGGGAACGGGGAAATCGACTTTCCTTCGCTGCATCAATCTTCTGGAAAAACCGACATCGGGACAGATCCTTCTGGACGGTGAAAATATTACAGATCCAAAATACGATCTTGTAAAAGTGCGTCAGAAAATGGGCATGGTTTTCCAGTCATTTAACCTGTTCGGTCATCTTACCGTTATCGAGAATATCATGCTTGCGCAGATCGACCTCCTTAAAAGAAGCAGGCAGGAGGCGTATGATGAAGGAATGAAGCTGCTTGCGACAGTAGGTCTGACTGAAAAAGCTTTAAAATATCCGGACGAATTGTCCGGCGGACAGAAACAGCGTGCAGCT
>CACZSY010000254.1 GCA_902783965.1 uncultured Lachnospiraceae bacterium | reverse complement strand
CAATGACATTGATCCTGTCCTTTGAATCCCAGAGTTTTGCCATATCGATATTATTCTTGGTAAATCCGTACAATTCGAAAAGGCTTACGGCAGACGGCACTTTTCCGTTCTGTGATATCTTGGAATAACACAGGGACGAAAGTATCTTGGAGGTGTTATATACCTTTGCTTTCCAGTCTTCCGCGATATCAAAATCAAACTCTGTCGCCAGATGGTCGTCTTCGTGCGGGACAAGTTCCGCTTTCTTTTCATCTTTGAAATTGATCACATGGTCGCAGTATGCCGGAAGATGTTCCTTATACTGCTTAGGGAAGATAAATGTTATCCCAAGCGTATTCTCATACGGTTTGCCGTCTTCAGGAAGCTTAGGAAGATACTGTGCGAAGGCATGTTCTTTCATTCCGTATTCATGGAAAACAACGAATATTATCCTCGTAAACTTTTCGCCCTGTCCCATGGCGGCTCTTTCGCCCAGTATGCTTAACATCGAGCTGAATACCATACCCGCATTCACGTCGTCAAATACGAACTGCGATCTGTCCGAAAACAATTCCCTGAAATGCGGCATGAATTTATAATTAGTGATACTGCTCTCGATCTTTGCACGATCCGAAGTCGGCTCAAACAGCATGATAAACTGCAGGTCATCCGGAGACTGGTAAAAGCACAGATCCATTATCATTCTCTGGATAAGACCGTCCGAATACTTTTTATCCCGCGAAACAATGCCGAGCGCTCCGCAGTTATTCAACGGGAACAGTAACGGCGCGTGTTTCATGTACCTGTATCTGTCAGATATATAGTTAGGAAGATTGGTAAGATAGAAATCTTCATCTTCCTTATTTTTATAGCCTTCGTCTTCTGACAGATAGAGCTTAACCTTGTCATCTTCCATGCCGAAGCCTTCCGTAGAAAAGCTGACATCTCTCTTGCTGCCGCGTATCTCAAAGGTATTTCCTACCATGTCCGAGACACCGAGCCTTACTGTCAGATAATCAAGATCCTGCCTGCATCTTGAGAAAATATTGCCGCTTATGCTGAACACGCTCTTCTCAATGTTATTCTCATCACACAGAACATTTACATCAGGATACATAGCGTCGAGCTTTTCAGTATCCTCTTCCTGTCTCTTAAGGATCCTTGAAATGGTCTTGTTGATGTATTCTTCATAACTGCTCTTCCACTCAGCAAGATCTTTTTTATACTTTTTCTTAGAACTGATAAAATTAATTATTGAAATGACCACAGTTACAAGGCTCATTACCGAGCTTAAAAGGATCGTGGTCATTGCTCCAGAACCGCTTGAAAGCACCCTCGTCAGAATGGTCACGCTTATCATTATCAGTGTCGGAAGCAGCATTACAAATATGTTCTGATCCGATTTCTGCGGTGGAGCAGGCGGCGGTATTATCTCAACCGGAGTGTTGTCGAACCTGCTTAACTGTCTGGTGCTTATGTTGTAATCAGGGAAAGATATCCCGTTCTTATCATCCGAAGAAGGATTAAACGCAGGTATGATGGCAGATGTATTGATCTCATAAGAACGATACTCCTGCGTCGGATCGAATACGATCCTTGTTGAAGAAATAAACCCGATAGATACGAGAGGCTTATCCATATCGGAGTCCATGACCGCAGAGCGGATACCGTCGATCTTTTTCCCCGCCAGCGCGTCATTATAAGAAGTAAGGGTGATCTTTTTATAAAGTCCATCCTTGTCGAGAGAAGAAATACTCTCTTTGAAAATACTGTTGCATCTCGAATAAAAAGGATCGTCGCCCTTTTTCTCCAGACCGTATTTAATACCGTCGATCAATTGCCGAAGCGTCAGATCTCTTAAAACTATCAGTTCAAAAACAAGACTGTCACGCCTGTTTGCCGGATCCACAAACTGAACTCCTATAAGCAGTTTATTGCTTTCCATAGCCTCACCCTTTCGGTCATAATAACTATGTAGTGACAAAAATAATTCTTTTCGTCACTACACAGTCAAATCTTTTTATCAATGGTCATTACTGTTCTCAATCCCTCAGGATACAGTAATTGATCATCCGTTATGTATCGAATCCAGGATATCATCATAATACTTTGAAAAATCAGGACACTCCGGAATATCCGGATATTCGATCTTTGCTCTTTCGCAAGGGATGATATCCACAAAGTAATCTGAAATATCAGGACATGCGGGTATTCCCGTAAATCCCTCCGGTCTTACCGCTATCTCCGGTAATCCATCCGGCTTGTATTCAAAAGTCTTGACAGCTTCAGGCACCGCAGGGCACTCTACTCTGCCAGGTTTTAATTCAAACCTCATTTTTTCGGAATAATCAAAATCCTCCTCATCCGCAAAAGCAGATGGAACCTCAATACCGGCGTTGATCACTGCGCCGACTGCGTCTGTATCAAGAGAAAGATCAAATGACCCGGCATATTCAGGAACCTCATGCACGTCAACCTTACCAAGAACAGGTTCAGGTATATCCGATATGCTTACGGTCTGTATTTCGAAAGAAGATATTTTGATCTCTGCCGTACCCGTATCATTGATCTCAAACTTTTCCCGATCTATTACAGGAGCATCTTTGTATTCAATCTTTACAGGTTCTCTTTCCGTTACAGGACGCAATCCGATCGTTTGGACCTTATTTTCAAGCCCGGATACATCAATATCCGGTTTATTAATTATTACAGGTTCTGCTGCGGTATATGGTTTTATCTGCGTCTGCTCCGATATGGCTTTCATGTCTGAAAGCTCCAATGAAGCGGAAAGCTCCGCTTTTCCCGCGCAAAGCTTACCGGTTTCGATATCCGCTTCCGGAACCTCAACTTTAAGAACGGCCTTTGGTTCCTTTAATTTGGCATTAAGTACCGGCGCAGCGATCTCAAAGCAGCCCTGATCAAAGCAAGGAGCCTGCGGCGTACTGATGCCGAAAGAAGAAACAAGCTCAACCTCTGCTGCCGTAAATGTGACGCTTCTGCTCTTAAGATCAGCAGCATTAACAATAGGAGCCGCCAACTCTATATTGTCAGGCATATCCGTGTTGATACTGATCTTCGCTGCCTGCGCGCCCGGAATAACCGTATCCGTTATCTTTACTTCCGGGATCCCGTTTTCTAACGGTTTTAATTCCTCCGCGTTCTCGTACTCAATTCCCTTCAGCTCAATATCAGGAGTCGAGTACTGTACGTCGGCGTCAGGCAGTTCCATATCAATATATTCCGAAACATCTCTTCTGCTGAATCTGACCTTTTCTTCCTTAAATCCAAGAAGCACCTGCGTCATCTCATACTCAAAGAGTTCTTTAACCCTTTCCGGATCCGAATACTTTAACAGTTCTTCCTGCTGTTGTAATGATAATTCTTGTTCTTTATTATCCATAGCATTAACCCGAAAAATCTAATCTGTCCGTACCTGCTATGAAGAAAGCGAGGACGGAATTCCGTCTGCGATCTGCTGGTCAGCCGTCTCCATCTGCTCTGCGTTAGCCTTAAGAAGCTCTGACATAGCGGTAACTATTCCCGGTACTGTTGTTCCCATGTACTGATTTACAGGACCGGTTACAAATGCTGTGAGCTTATCCTTGCTTGCGCCTTCCCATGAAGCTGTCGCTGCCGCGAAATCCGACTGGAATTTATCTGCCGCTGCTTTATATCTTGCAGAAATATCTGCGATCTGTGCTACTGCTGTTCTCATCTCATCATATTTAAAAACAATATCTGCCATAGTAGTGTACTCCTAATCTTTAATATTTTTAATTTGAAGCTCCGGGATCCTGATTGAGTTTTCCAAGTCCCGGATCAACAGAGTCAAGAAGCTGCTGCTTGATCGTATCGAGCATTCCATTGATACCTGCCGTAAGCGAACCCTGCGGTTCTGTAAGACTGGTTACTATTGCCGGCGTAACCTTGGTGTTAAAGAACACCTTGTAACCTTCTGACGCATCTCCAATGAATCCGGAAGATGTAAGATTATTAACAACAGATGACAGCTCCGAATAAAGCTGCTGTGCTGTTGAAACATAAGTTGAAACACTGCCTTTTGCGCTTTCAATAACCGCACTTGTAAGTATTGATGCCATAATTTTATTCCTTTCATTATATATTTTTATTATTCCGATCGCGCGCCGCGGACCGCCTTTTTCAAAGACCGGTATTTCGCGCGCGAATTTGAATCTTTTTAGTTTGAATCTTTCATTATCTGCACTATCTCATT
>CACZSY010000253.1 GCA_902783965.1 uncultured Lachnospiraceae bacterium | reverse complement strand
GATCTCCTCTTTTATCCACAAAAGCGTCTCGATCGGGACGTCGGCATATGTTATGAAGACAACGTCGGAATCAGGTATAAGGTCAACCGGAAAAGCTTTATGAATATATCTCTTATATGCCCTTTTTGTACTTCCTATCCAAATACTTCCTATAACCACTCTGTCGTCTTTGAACTTAAGTCCCGGATGGATACCCAGAGACCGCGCTATCCTGTTGGCTCTTTTACTAATGAGTTCCTTTTTCGCCATATATTCGGTCGTGTCTATGACAAAGCTGCATTTGAGCCTTTTCTTTATCATTTCTATCTCCGAAACTAACTCATCGACCGGAATGTTCTGCTGCGCGAGCTTATAAGCTATAAGTACAAGTATGCCGGTTGAAGATGACAGACATTCCGAATTAATTACGGTAACGTTGTCAAATGATCTTGCCGCTTCCGACGCGATCATATAATCGTCGCTCATGCTCGTTGTGATCGAAATATGTATAATATTATGCGTCTTTTTAAGCGTTTCCGCGAAGAAATCCGTATAAGCCTGTACGTCCGGCGGTGAAGACACGGCATTCCGTCCGGCGTTAATATATCTTATCAATTCATTTGCGTCCATCTGGACGCCGTCCTTGAACACGCCCTCATCAGTGCGGATCAGGAAAGGTATAATAGGTATGTTATATTTTTTGATAACTGCATCCGGAAGGTCACTCATGCTGGTCGCGGTGACCATGACGTTGTTCTTTCTCGCATAGCCTTCCAGAGTGCTGATATCCTCACGCATACGCATCAGCTTGCTGGAAATGATGAGTTTGTCGCCTGCTATATGTTTCATAAGCATGGTCTCCAGCATCTCGCCGGAAACAGGTTTCACAAGATAACCGTCGAACCCCGCGCGGTTGTAAAGCTCTCTGTTGTCACTTCCCGCATTTGCCGTAAGCACCACCACAGGCGTTGTTCTGTTAAGCCCGCCCGTCTGGTTTCTGATATTTTTAAGACAGTCTATTCCGTTCATCTCAGGCATCAGATGATCCATAAGGATAACGTCATAATGCGTCCTCATCGTCATTTCCAACGCGGTCTTTCCACTTAACGCTGTATCCGTCCTTATCTGCGTATCAGCCAGAAGCTTGCACTCAACTTCAAGGTTCATATCATTGTCATCGACAATAAGCACCTTGGCGGTAGGAGCCTTAAAGCTGCTTTCATATTGTTTCTTTTTTATCTTTTGCCTGTTATGAATACTAAGGTCGCCGATATATGAAGGATCTGTAATGCCCTGCTTAAGCGTTACGGTAAATGTCGATCCCGCGCCGTATACGCTGTTGACCGTGACATTTCCGCCCATCAGTTCCACAAGCTGTTTTACGATGCCCAGTCCAAGACCGGTTCCTTCTATATATCTGTTATTTTCCTCATCAACACGTTTGAAAACATCGAAAAGATAAGGTATGGTCTCTTTCTTGATGCCCACGCCGGTATCGGATACGGAAATATTCAGGACTGTAGTCTTGTCATTTGTATCCTCGCTTTCAATATGGAGTTCAATCGAACCTTCCCTTGTATATTTGACCGCGTTATTTAACAGATTAATGATTATCTGCTGAATCCTTACCTCGTCCCCGTAAAGTACCGACGGGACCTTCGGATCTATGCTCACTTCAAATTTAAGTCCTTTTTCATAAGCCTTAAGCCAGATCATGTTGACGATCTCAGAAATCATATCCCCTATGCGGTAATCCACGGCTATCACGTCCATGCTGCCGGCTTCCACTTTGGAAAAATCAAGAATATCATTGATAAGGGCAAGTAAGAGCTTACCGGCTCCCTGTATGTCCAAAGCATCTTTGATAACTTCATCAGACGCGTTTTTATCCCTTAAGATAAGCTCGTTAAGACCAAGTATTGAATTGATCGGAGTACGTATCTCATGGCTCATATTTGAAAAAAATCTGTTCTGCGCCAAAGAAAGCTCCTCCGCTCTCATAGCCTCTTTCTTGGCACGCTCATTTTCAGCCATATAAAGCATATTTTGCGACCAGGTCATGATATAGCACACAATTCCGACAAGAATAATGGAAATGTATGAATCCACAAAATGCATTTTCTGATCATGTTCCCACACCAGCTCCGGATAGTGATATGCCACCAGATAACAGGCTGTCGTCATTATGATAAGAAGAGTCAGGATAACTCTTCTCCATTTTTTGGTAAGTACCAGACCTACGTACATAAAGGTAAATATTATCCATATTACCCCGCCGCCTTCAAGTCCGCCGCCGAAGAAGAACAGCGCCGGAATAACGGCGAACACCAGACTAATAACTAAAAATCTTCTGGCTAATCTCAGCCTGTCTTTATAAAGGCAGACTATCGTTACCAGCGGTACAAGGAACGAAATGACAATAAGCGTTATAAGCTCTCCTGTGGTTTCACCAATAACTATATCTCCTGCAAGCGCGATCAGTACAGCCAATTCGGATATGAAAGAGAATATAAGAAATACCCTGTCCGGAAAATCCCTCTCCTGATCCCGCACCGCGCCTGCCGCTTTATTTATAAATCTTTTGAACATCTTGCATTCTCCTTTGTGACAATCGTGAAATCGCCTGCAGCACTTTGCTTTTCCTTATTTTATCTGTCCGAAAATACCTGCTGCATTACCCTCTCGAATTCAGGTCTGTCGACCGGTTTTGCTATAAATCCGTCAAATCCCTCTTTCATAAACATCTCTCTTGCTCCCGAAACTGCGTTTGCAGTAAGAGCAATGACGATTATATCCTTTTTCATTTCCGCTGCCGCGGCTCTTATGCGTTTCATGGCTTCAACTCCGTCCATTCCCGGCATCATATGATCCATGAAGACGATATCATAATCTCCGTTCCGGTATTTTTCTATTGCTTCGGATCCGCTGCCGGCTGTATCCACGCTCATCTCATAGTCCGAAAACATTCCCGTTGCCACCACAAGATTTACAGGCTCATCATCTACAACCAAGGCCTTTATTCCCGTAAATACAGGTCTTTCGGAATTATCCAAAACCAGAGGATCATCGGTCAGCCTGTCTCCGTTCAATATCTTTATTACCGGATAAGCATATAAAGGTTTCGGCAAGATAAGCACTCTGCTTGACGGATTCGGTTCAAATCCGGCATAAGCCGACACTGCGACCGCCATTCCTGTTTCGCTTAATCTGTCAAAATATTCCGGATTATCTTCATATTCTTCCTGTCCCATGAATATATGGGTGACGTTCAGTTTTTCCTTAAGTCTTTCTATATCCTCAATTGTCTCTGCCGAATACAGCGGCACGTGAATACCGTCCGCGAGATTTGACGCCATAGACCTGTAAAATTCACGCACTCTCGGTACTTTGTATTTATCCGACCTTACATGGAAAAGGATATCTCCTTCAAATTTCTTTGAAAGCGCAAGGCATGGAGAATCGTCGGCAACTTTCTGCGGGATCGTGATGCGGACAGTGGTGCCGGATTTCTTCTCGCTTTCAATCTTTACAAAACCGCCCATCTTATGCACAAAACCGTAAACGACAAATAATCCCAGACCTATTCCGCCCGCGCTGCGGTTGCTTTTTTTATTCGCCTGAAAAATACCGCCCGCTATGGATTCTATCGTCTTCTGATCCATTCCTATTCCGGTATCCGTCATCTCTATGCAAAGGTTCACGCCGTACTCTTTATTTTCCGAATACATTCTCACATATAATCCGCCGTTTTTTGTAAACTTAACGGCATTCTCCAGCAGATGTCTGAATATCTTGCGAAGCTTCTTGATATCTCCTCTCATTACCGACGGTACTGAAGGCGAAATATCTATGACAAGTTCCAGATCATCACTGTTATCAAGAAAATTATAGCTGGTAACCACGTCATTTACGAGTGAAATGCTCATATAATCTTCTTCCTCAAGTGCCAGCTTATTTCTCTTACATTCCATATAATCCTGTATGTTTTCAATCTGATACGCAAGCCTTATCCCGGCGTCTTTGATGGCATAGGCTTCCGACCCGATATTTCTCTTGATAAGAAGGTCGGACATTCCGTTTACAACATTGACGGGGGTTCTCAGCTCATGCGAAATATTGGAAAGGAAATCTTCAAGATCGGAATCATTTTTTTCAAGCAGCTCATCTTTAAGAATACCTGATTCCGACATCGCCGCATATTCATTTATAGTTCTTATACAGTATGAATACACCATTATTACGATTATAATATGCAGTAATATCCTTGAAATATTTAACCTGTCAAATTCAGTACTGCCCGTTATGTACGCAAGATTGAGCTGGATAACCATAATTATCACATATTCCGCCAACAAAAGATTCATCATAAATATCCTTTGAAAAAGCGTATATATGACCATCACGAGAATCATAACAATTGACACGTCAAAAATACTGGTCTCATGCACCCCGTGGTAAAAAACCGCCAGCATCGCGTATCCGAGGTACAATATCCTTCTGATGCCGAAGTCCGGTTTCGTCATGATATTCATATACCACAGCGTAACTGTGCCTATGGCAACGAGCGGCGGGACCCAGAACTCCCAGTTCAAAAGGATACTCTCACAGATAAGTCCGATGCCTGAAATTGAAATAATGGTTATGATAAAATTTTCAACTCTTCTATATTCCACGCCATTTCCCTTCCCTGCCCACGCTTACCGCAGCACCCTGATTATATAATTCCACCCGGCTGTCCCGGAATACTGCGTCTCTTTCCACTTATCAAGTATGGTATTGGCGGCTTTCACTGCTTCGGGTTCGCTCCTTTGAGGAAGTATTACAAAAAATCTGTCCGAACCGGTGCGCAGTATGATATCGCTGCTGTTCAGCTGCTTAATAAGCAGCTTTTCAAATTCCGCAGCGATCCCTTCAATATCAAAGTCGCTGTCTTTATTCGTCGCAGAAAATAAAATCTTTACGGCGGGCTGACCGTATATCTTGATCTGCCTCATAAGGTATCTGTAAATAATGGAAAACTCTTCTATCTCAAGCAGGAGCGCATCGTCATTTTCATTTCTCTCCTCCACGATCATGGTGATCCTGTCCATCTCCTGCTCAAGATCATTTTCTAAAGAATCTTTACGTGTGTCATGCGGATTATAAATATAATACCCATGCTTTCCGTTATGCTTCGCGCTGTACATCGCGCTGTCGGCATATTCAAATAAAGTCTCAAAATTTCTTCCGTGTTCCGGAACCATCACCGCGCCGACCGATATGCCCAGAGGAATCCCGTTGTCCTTTCCCATTATCCTGTCAGCTTTCTCGCAGAATTCCGAATTAAGACCGAGCGTCAGCACGCTCACCGCCCTTTCATCGCTTACGCCGCGGAGAAATACCATGAACTCGTCTCCGCCTATACGGACAACTACATCTTTTTCATCAGTCTTGCTACGCAAAACATATGAAAATACCTGAATCACCCTGTCTCCCGTCTCATGCCCGAAAAGATCATTTACCAGCTTAAAATTATCAAGATCAAGTATCGCGAGAATACCTTCGCTGTTCTCGCACGCTGTCCTGACCCTGCTGCTTCCGCTCGCTTTATTAAGAAATCCCGTAAGCTTATCCGTAGCAGCTTCCTCGGTAAGCGCGTCTATCATCTTGCTGTTCGCGACAACATTTTTAATTCTTCTTAAAACAACATCTTTGTTAATAGGTTTATGTATGAAATCGGAGGCTCCGATCTTTAAGCCCTTTCTCTCAGTCTCGCTGTCATTTTCACCGGTAAGAAAGATGACCGGCAAAGGCGTTCTTCCCGTCTGTTTCTCAAAATCCCTTAACGCGTCATAAGTCTTGAAACCGTCCATTTCCGGCATAAGAATGTCGAGCAGTATCAGATCCGGCTCATTTTTTTCCAGAAATCTTAAAAGATCCCGTCCGCAGCGAAGACAGCTAATACGCATATCTTCCCCCGTAAGCAGACTTCTCGCGTTGTTAAGAGTTAAATTATCATCATCTACCACAACGACCCAGTAATTCATATTCACCAACTTCTTCTATAATAACATCGTGATCAAAAGCCATTTTACCCCCATGATAATTCAATAGTCCTTGTGTTAATATTCGCAAAAATCTGGTCATTTTTCAATAGTTTTTGAGAATAATCCTTTTTTCTTCTGCTAAATTTCTCCTTTTCACACGTACTGTCAAGTTCGCGCGCTCCTCTCCATCGCATCGTCTGCATCTCAGACAGTTTTGTCAGCATGTTATCAGCAGATGCTCTCCCGCCACATCATTATAAACCTCACATTTTCTGCCGCTCACATCATAGACGTGAACTATATTGTTCAGTCTCACAGGAACATTCGCTCCCGCTGCGTCATTCGCTCCCGAAGAATCATTTGCTCCCGCAGCGTCGTTCGCTCCCGCAGCGTCATTCGCTCCCGCAACGTCATTCACTCCCGCGGCGTCATTCACTCCCGAAGTTCCGTTTATTTCTTCTCTCGTAAACTCATTTACCAGATCCGGCGATGTTTCCAGCTTTTCCGGTGAAAACTGTATGGTCTTTTCATTTTTAAAGACTGCTGTATAAAGGATGCCGGCCTCCACCAGATCCTGAAATATATGGCTTCCGTAGGACAACTCAGGATTATACCCTGCCTCTCTCTCTTCCGTTTCACAAATGATCTCGAATGCGCTTATATCGGAAAATGCCGTCGGCACCCCAAGCTCCGGTGAACTCGTGCCCACCCGTCCCGGAACGATCAGCATCATATGCTTCCCCTTATTACGGTAATGCCAGTTGATCTTTCCGATCAGCTTTGCGACAAGATCCTTGTCTTTATAAGGCATGTTATAGTATTTGACCGGATCCACATAAACAATGACGTCAAGCTCCGAAGCCTTTGATAAGCCCATCGACGCATTACGGCTCTCCAGAAATATCCGTTCCTTCGGAATGTCCGCCGGAACCATTACCCCTGACTTGCCTTTCTGGATCTGTAGCGGCCTGCACTGGAGCAGGTCGATGGAATACTCCCCGTTTTCGGAAATATTTATTGTAAATTCCGTATCTACCGGATATTGATATTCCTCCTGAATACACCTGAGCATTCTCTTCATCTGATCCATAAGGGTCTTGTTCTCCACAAGCCCTTTGCAGGAAATAAATTTTATCTCGCGCCTTCTCCCCGATTCCCTAAACATTCTTTCTGCGTCGTAGTCGTGTTCCAAAAGTATCTTTTCAAGATATGGCGGTACGTCTTTCTCAAATCTTTCGTAATACAGTCTTTCAAGACAGCGTTTGCTCATATCAATGACTTCCGCCTTGCCCTGTGAAAATTTATGCTTGTCCGCAGAAGAAGAATAAGATGTTTTTTCCGGTTTGTCCAGATTGACGACTCGCGGATACGAACCTTCGGTCCTGTCGACCGCGGAGGTTCCGAGTCCCATCACAAGCCGCAGCATGCCGGCGGACGGATCGGTATCCTTCATTATCCTGTAAGGACTGTAGGAATAACCGACTCCCGCTGCGCACGGCATATAATAAGAGCCGTAATACGAACCCGAAACTCTCTGGATCAGCAGCGCCATTTGTTCATCCCTTACGTCAAGCCCGCGCCTTGCGCGGTAATCCAGCGCCGAAAGACTCATCGTGCTCGCATAAACAGTCTTTATCGCCTGCTCAAATTCCCCAAGGCGCTCCTCGATACTGCCCCTGTTCGCGCAAAATACCGATTCGTATTTGCCGGCAAATGCATTTCCGAAGCCGTCTTCCAGAATGCTGCTCGACCTGATTATATAAGGATCCTGCCCATAATACTCGATGATCATTAAAAACTGTCTTCGCATATCCTCCCAGAACACGCCTTCTTTAAGCTTCTTCGCAAATTCATCCGCAAGCACGAAATACCCCTCTTTCGTCCTCTGCCTGATCCTCAGATCCCAGAGCCCATTATCAACGATATACGTATAATAAACATCCGAACCCACATAGAACGAGTCGTGCGGTTCAAGCACCTCATTTATATCAGGCTCCTTATTCCTTATGATCGCTCTTGCGAGCAGCATTCCGCAGGACTTTCCTCCGATCATTCCCGTTCCGATCATGTGGTCTCTTACCGCAAAATAATCTTTGGCCGTAAAATGCTTTCTGACCATTTCCCTCATCTTTGTGTCTCTGGTCATCATGATATCGCACATTTTCCTGCATTCCCCGGAAATATCCATCCCGTTCTCGCTCATCATTGCGGTGCGATTGAAGAACCGATCCCACGAATCCGAGAACTGTTCATTGGCGCTTCGCTGCGCCTGCCCCAGGGTCTGATAAAACCTGCTTGATTTTACGCCGTCAAGAACCGGCCGGAACCTCCCGTTTTCCGGCTCATAGGTATGCGGCAGGAACATCGTGTCCGAATTCCTGTTCCAGACTTTTTCGGGACGCACATACACAGTTTTTCCGTCCGAATACACGTCAAGGAAAAGCTGTGTCGTGTCAATGATCTTATTTATCGCCTGAACCGAGTGCCTTCCACGTATTATAGGAAAAAACGCCACCGTATCCAGAATAAACAGAAACGGACACGTCACCCTGAAGAAATTTCCCATCATAAGGTCTGTCGCCCACGCCGCCTGAAGTTCAGAAAGGCAGTCAAATACATAGAACGCATCCCAGCCCTCCCTCTCAATGGCGTTATGTATATCCACCGTAAATGTCTCAAATCTGTGTGACAGCGGAACATGGATGGTCTTCACCTGCGGACAGTCTTCGACCAGCGGCTCATGGCTTGCAAATCTGAAATAAATGATATTTCTCTTATCCTCTTTCGCCTGCCTTACATAAGGCTCCATAAACAGCCTGAATTGTGACAGGTCCGACACCCTCCATACCACATTATCGCCAAGCCTAATGTTGTCAAACGCCTTATCCATCTCCGGGATCCCGCTTTTAACTCTGTCAAATGCTGCCATCTGTAACACCTCTTTCTTTGAATTTATGACTTAGCACTTTCAGCTTTTTTTCAGGTTTTCTCCTTTTCACACGTACTGTGTTTCCTGCCCAATGTAAAAGGGAATGAGCCCACACGTGCTGCCCCTGTGCAACAGCAAAAGGGCGCTTCATCACTAAGATGAAACGCCCTTGTTTCTCTGAATTCATATATTGATAATACCATTGAAAGCTCTAAAAAACAAGTCTGTCCCTGAAAATAGTATCATTCAAAAAAGCCTTCCCTTGCGTATATTATACCACTTCCGCCGTCCTGCAGCCTGCCGCCTTGATCAGATCTTCAGGCGAAAGTTCTATCTGGAACCCGACTTTTCCTGCACTGACAAATATCTTATCATATTCCGTTGCTGTCAGATGTATGAAAGTCGGAAAATGCTTTTTCATCCCGATAGGCGAACAGCCGCCATGCACATATCCCGTCAGAGGAAGGAGTTCTTTCTGCTTTATCATGCTGACAGATTTTTCTCCGGCTGCGCCGGCTGCCTTCTTAAGATCAAGCTCCATTTGTACCGGAACAACAAATACATAATACGCCCCGCTCTTACCCTGAGTCACAAGCGTCTTAAAGACTTTATGCGGATCCTCATTAAGGAGATTCGCAATCTCTTCGCCGCTCATGGTCGCATCAGGTTCATATGTATGACTTGTATAGGAAATCTTCTTCCCGTCAAGTATTCTCATAACATTGGTCTTCTCTTCTTTTTTCATAATTTCCACCATTTAATTTCTAAAACTTGTATTTCTGCCATACTTTAAGTAATTTGATAGTTTCCTGCCCGGCCCTCATCATCAATATTTATCGCATATCCGGTTCCCGGCTCAGGCTGCCATTCGTAACGGTTCTTATTTTCTTCCGGAAAAAGAAAGGACATTATCACCGCTATTACTCCGCCATGTGTGACCAGCAAAGTATCTCTTTTTTCAGAAACAACCCTCTTTAGTCCTTTAAGCACGCGCAACTGCATCATTTTACCGCTCTCTCCGCCGGGAGTGATGTTACTTTCATTATCACCGCTGATCCACGTGATATACTCCGGATCGGTCTTCAATTCTTCGTATGAACGCATTTCAAACGCCCCAAAATCCATCTCGCGAAATGCCGGATCGGTTTCATGCGGTATATCGCCAAATAACAGTTTAAGAGTCTG
>CACZSY010000252.1 GCA_902783965.1 uncultured Lachnospiraceae bacterium | reverse complement strand
TGACTGACATATTACCTATGAATATATCCCATATCTGCGGAAGCTCATCAAGACTATGAGCCCTTATAAACTTTCCACTCTTTGTGATGTATTGCTCCGGATTCTCCAACATGTGCGTAGGAACATTGTGTGGAGTACTCATCTTCATGGATCTGAATTTATGTAGCTTAAAGTATTGTTTATCCTTACCGGTTCGCTTCTGTGTGAAGAATACCGGTCCGGGATCATCGATTATTATCCATATGCTTAAAATCAGAAAAATCGGTGACAGAACAACCAGACCGCCAAAACTCAAGATCACATCAAAGATTCTCTTGAATATTTTCTCATATGTGCCGGCCTTGTGCTCGGTTACACCGATTGCTTCAAGATGCCCTCTTACGCCATCTGCATTCTCAGGTTCTGAAGCATTTTCTACAAACTTTACCTTTTTCCCTTCCATTGGATTTTTCTGTTCAGGCTCATTTGCATATACGCTTCCTGGTTTCTTTATTACAGCGACCAAAGTCATAGCCACTATTATTAAGATCAATATTGCTAAAAAAGTCTGCATTCTCTGTCCTCCGCTGCTTATTATCTCAATCCGTTGTAAACTGACTAATTTAGTGTTTATTGGTCAAACCATTATCTTTCGTTTAGTTCAATTGCTAATCCGTCAGGATCATATATGTAACAGAATCTTTTGCCGATCCAGTCTTCCATGATAGAACTTGATCTGATCACTGATGATGCTGCATGTTCCAATCTTTGTAATTCTTCTTCTATATTATCTACCTTCAAAGCGAAGTGTCTTACCCCGATCGGTTCGAATTCAGGGGAAGCCGGATGTCTGGGATCAATGAACATTTCAAGATTAATTCCATGACCTTCCATTAAAACTACCGTATCGTATTCTCTTATCTTTCTGAATGTTTCTGAAAAGCCAAGAAGTTTATAGAATTCAATACTGTTTTCTGAACTGATTATTATTGCGATGTGATGGATGGCTGTTATCATTTCCGTCTTTTCTGTTTCTTAAAATTGATGCTTAAATGTCTTTTCTTTACATAATTAATGCGAGATAATCATTTGTTTTTTATACGTTGTTATCTCAACAAAATCACAAAAAAAGCCCTGCCATCGGCAGAGCTTTCCTTATTTCTTCCTTGTATATATTTTCTTCCTTATATAATATATGTTTCTTCCTTATATAATATATATTTCTTCCTTATATATAAGAAAGAAATTCCGTATCTCTTCCTTACACATTAAGAAAGAACTCTTCCCTTATTCCCTATCCATCCCCGGGCTTGCGCGGGATCCTTCAATTTCCTTCGCTGTCTTCCGGTGCGTTTCCTCTGTCTGTAACAACCGCAGGTTTTCGTTGCTGATGACCTCAGTACGCAGATATATTTTCTAATGCGTATATTTTCTCAACACTGTATTGAATCGGAACAAAATCAAATATTTAATATACCTTTCTACTCAAAACACCTGTGTATGATCTCAATGATCACGTCCTGCTGCTTTGGCGTAATTTTGTTGTCGCTTGGCAGGCACAGTCCTCTTTCAAATATATCCGAACCGTTATCTGACGGTCCATTGTCGGATCTGTCTTCTTTTGCCGTTATGAAATCACTCTTCGCGAAGAAAGGCTGCAGGTGCATCGGCTTCCAGATCGGTCTGCCCTCTGCGTTAAAGGCTGCCAGAGCTTCCAGTATCTCTGTCGGGCACGATTTTCCCTGCTCATATACATATGTTGTATTGTAGTCGTCTCTGTGCATTTCGCACATTGCCGCTTTATCTATCAGGATACAGCTTAACCAGTAATTCGGTTCGCTGTTCTCAAAATCGATGGGATTCATGGATACCGGCAGGTCTTTAAGACCTTCTTTGTAACGGTTCCAGATGGCTTCTTTCTGCTTTCTGTGTTCATCTACATATGGAAGCTGGCCTCTTACTATTCCGGCTATTATGTTGCTCATCCTGTAGTTGAATCCAAGCTCTGAATGCTGGTACCACGGTGCGGTGTCTCTGGACTGTGTTGACCACTTTCTGGCTTTTTTCGCCCACTCTTCTTCATCTGTAAGGAGCATGCCGCCGCTCGAACCTGTTATGAGCTTATTGCCGTTCCACGATATTATGCTTATATCGCCGAACGCTCCGGTCTGTTTTCCTTTATATGTCGCAGTAAATGACTCCGCTGCGTCTTCTATTATATATGCGCCGTGCTCGTTGGCAATCTTTCTTATCTCATCAAGTTTTCCCGGAGTTCCGTATAGATGCGCCGTTACGATGAGCTTTACGTCGGGATATTTCTCAAAAGCTTTTTTCAAAGCTTCGGGATCCATGTTCCATGTCTCATATTCCGCATCTATGAATACAGGAGTTCCGCCCTCGTAGGTTATAGGATTCGCCGTCGCGCTGAAAGTCATGTCCGCCGCGAACACTCTTTTTCCTTCAAGAGCCCCGTGCCCCAGTTCAGGTACTCCGTAGAGCTTTTCGGCAAGTATTCTTATCGCCAGATGTATTGCGGCTGTTCCGCACGAAAGACCTACCGAATATTTTCTTCCGATCTTTTCCGCGGTCTCCCTCTCTATTACATCTATGTTCTCTCCGACTGTGCTTACCCAATTGGTTCTCAGGGCATGATCAACCCACTTCTGTTCATCACCATGTATCGTTGGCGAAGAGAGCCATATTTTTTCTTTAAATTTCTCGATACCCCGAAACCTGTGTTCACTTAAATAGTCCATACCGTATTACTTCCTCGATGATCAAACAGTCTTAATAACTGTTTTTCTTTTCTGTTCTGATCACAAGCAGCTCCTGCGTCTTCTTTTTCATCAACGCGCTTTGGGCATGGCTCCGCCATCCGGCCATTTCTGCCCGTTTCCGGCTGCTGTATGACCACCGGGTTAAAAGCCGCGCTCTGAGACGTCGTACTCC
>CACZSY010000251.1 GCA_902783965.1 uncultured Lachnospiraceae bacterium | reverse complement strand
CCCCTTCTCCTTCGGCGTCTTGAACTTTAAATACGCAACCTGATCCTTCACCGTAATAGGTGCTGCATATAGCTTATTGACTTCTATCTCCGGCGCTCCTGCCATATCCGTAGAACCATAGATATAAGTGTACTGTTCTTCCGCGCTTGCTTTTCCTCGTCCAACTGCTACTACCGCAGCCAGCATGAACGCCAGTGCAATAAATACTTTCATCAAACTTTTGCTTTTTTCCTTCATCTTCATATCAAGACCTCCTAAATATTAATTTCAATTATCTATTTTAGATAATTGTTATAAATGTTTATCATTATTTTAATCTGTTTTAGGTTATTTATCAATAGTCTATTTCAGATTATTGTAGAATATAATATTATTGTAAGCGGTATTATCCAAAAAAATCATCCTACTGCTTACGGGATATGAAAATGAAATATAGAAGAATCAGAGACCTTCGTGAAGACACAGATATGAATCAGACACAATTTGCAAAGATACTTGGTATGTCTCAGACCGGATATTCAAAGTACGAGACAGGTGAGAATGATATTCCGACCCCTATTCTTATCGAAATGGCTAATTATTATGAAACTTCCGTTGATTATATTCTCGGTCTGACTGACGTCAGGAAACCCTATCCAAGATCAAAGACTATTCAGATTATTGATGATATTAAAGATTAAGGCGGACATTTCTGTCCGCCTTTCCCCATATATATTCTGTTGTATTTCTAAATGCTCAAGCACGCCATCGTTATTACTGCTTCTTTCCGCAGTTAGAGCAGAACATCGACGTAATCGGAAGTTTCTTTCCGCATCCGGTACAGAACTTGAAATCTCTATTCACCGGAGGAGTCTGAGGTTTTGCAGTTTCCGAAAGGTTTGCAGTTTCTACAGGTTTTGTTTCTTCTACAGGTTTCGTTTCTTCAGCTGGCTTAGTCTCTTCGACTGCCTTTGTTTCTTCCACAGCCTTGGTCTCTTCCGCTGTCTTAACCTCTTCTACTGTATTCGTCTTTTCAGCTGCTTTCGCTTCCGCTTCAGCCTTTTCCCTTGCGGCACGTTCAGCTTCTTCCTTCTCTCTTTCCGCGCGTTCTGCCTCAGCTTTGGCTCTCGCTTCTGCTTCTTGCTTCTCTCTTTCCTCGCGTTCCGCCTCTGCTTTGGCTCTTGCTTCTTCCGCTGCCTTTGCTCTCGCTTCTGCTTCGGCTTTGGCTCTTTCAGCAGCTTCAGCTCTTGCTTTTGCCTCAGCTTCCGCTTTTGCCTTTGCTGCGGCTTCTTTAGCAAGTCTTGCTTCTTCCTTTGCTTTCTTCTTGGCTTCAGCTCTTGCCGGATCCCTGAATTTCTTTATAAGGATCGCAGCGATCATGGTGATCAGGGATACTGCCATTACCGCGCCTAATACGAAGAGCATGACCTTACAGATCTTTGTCAGATGTATGTAATCATATGCTTTTTTCGGAAAATCAACCGCAAGATTGATATAATCCTCTGACTTTTCATACTTGCGTCTGATGATAAACAATACCAGATCCGCAGCAAACGCGATCGTCGAGAAGACAAATGCTGTTATTGCAGCTTTTTTCACAGTTACAACTGCCGCCGCCTTTTTCTTCCTTCCGCCTGCGATTATCGCCATCTCGATTATTCCGAAGATTGACGCGTACAGCGCTATAAAAAGCGGCAGGAAGGAAAGTATCTTATTGGCTTCTTCGCCTTCTACGACATTTCCGACTTCTTTTGTCGCGGTGTCTTTGTTGATCTTCATTGCATAGGTCGCGATATTTCCCGCATCATCTTCCGAGCTTATAGCAACTTCATTTACGCCGTCTTCAAGTTTAAGCTCGTAGCTGAATCCGCCTTTCGCGTCGGTTTCGATCTTTTCATCATTTACCGTAAGCCTGCTTCCCGCGTCGGTCTTTCCGGTAATGATGACTTTATCTTCCTTTGTGGTCATTCCGTCCATATCCTCATATATCTTCAATGAAGGGGGATAAATATCAACCACGATATAAACTTCCGCAATGTATGTAACTCCCTCATATTGATATGAGATCAGAACGTCATTATTGATATCCGGAAGTTCAAATTTTTCTTTTCCTTTTCCGTTAAAGGTCTTTTCTTCCGGATAGTTGTCATTGATCTTAATGGCAACAAGCTGGTCTTTCGCATTTTTATATTTATATGTAAAATACTTATTGTTGCTAGTACCGCTTTTTGGAAGTTCGAGTGCAAATGCGCCTTTTGAAAAATCAAGGTTAACGGTCTTTGTAAGCTCCTCTGATACTCTTCCGTTTTCATACTGGAGCGCCGCGCTTATACTGATCTCTTTAACGCCCTCGTCGAATTGCGTTCTTGCCACATACTCACCGGACTTTACATCAAGGAACTGCTCATCAAGGTCTTTCCCGTCAGCTGTTGCTTTGACATAAACAGTCTGCGCATTGTACGGAGTCTTGCCCTCAAAAGAAATATCAATCGTTCTTGCTGTAATATTGACAGCAACATTATAGTCTTCCAACGGATCAACTTTCTGTGAGTTGACAAATTCGAAACTGTCGCTTATGACTTCATCAAAATCAAAAACACCGTTATCCTCGTGGTACGCGTAAAGCTTAAGGTAATAGGTTCCGTCGTTTAAGCCTTCAAGATTTAATTCAGCAGTATGAATGTCCTCTCCGTAACCGTTTCCTTTATAAATGTTTCTTTCTGTTGCAAAGTCTTTGTCAAGCGATATGCTTATCTCATAATTGAAGCTTCCGCCGCCGGCTCCGGTAACAGAAAATTCCACGTTCATCTTCTGATCCGCCGGAGTACCGGTTCTGAAGTTTTTGATCTTCATTGAAGATTCTGCAGGATATGCAGATGCTTTGATGGATTCGTTCGAACCCTTATCGTAGACCAGTTTCCAGTTTCCTGCCGCGGCATTTTTTATCAGAATAAACATTGTATTGTCATCAAGCTTATCATACTTGACATTTGCCGAAGTAAGACTTACCGGTCTGTCTTCCGGATCTTTAAAGCTTATCTTAACATCATCTTTCTCATAACCGATGACAACTACAATATCCTGCTGTTTCGGATTATTGTAAAGCCAGTCTTCCTTCTCCTCAGCATAAGCGGTAAAACCAAGAAGGAGTGTGAGCATTACTGATAAAATTGTAATTCTTTTTATTATTGTCTTCACTTTTTTCTCCTTCCTTTAGATAAATTCTCTTGTCGGTATCCAGCTGTTGCTGAATATGTATCTTACGCCGATCTTATCAGAATCTGTTCTGTCTCCATGCATTACCAGTATAAGTCTTGGCTTTCCGTTAACCGGTTTAAACGCGAT